>NZ_LQXP01000003.1:0-143254 GCF_003268405.1 Acinetobacter sp. CFCC 11171
CAATCTCGACCACATCTTTGACCGATTTATTCATAAACACACGGCTATTACGACGCTTATGCCACAATGCCGTTGCATCTTCTAAGGTCAACTTATATAGCGTTAATGCACCATCACTTTGGCCTTGAAATGCTTCTGTAATGATCCCGGTAATACGAAAAAGTTGACCCGCATCGGTTACCTGATCGATTGCGACTTGCGTACCAATAAATTGTTTCAGTTCGAGCGTGGCAGAAGTTGAGAGACAGATGAGCTGAACATTCAAACCTTCACTTAAGGCATGTTCCCCATCAATACGTTGCAAGAATACTTGTTCATTCAGCGTGGTATTGGAAAATTGAATATGCAAGGCACGTTTTTGTGGACTAATGCCCAATTTCTCAAGTGCAGAATAAATATTGTTCAGCATCGTTATTATCTAAAATCAGATTTTTATAAAATATGCGGGGTATTTAATCAAAAAAACTCATATTTTTCTAGGCATAATCTGCCTGCTTTTTTGGGTTTTATGTAAGTAAAAATTCAAATTTCTACATCAATTCTTTATGTTATTTTTACTCTATTTATTTCTGCATTAAAAAAATGTAGAGACCATCAAACTAAACTTCAGGTCTCTTCATACCACCTTACTGCCTTGCATCACGATTAATTGGTATTTAAAAATGCGTGAATATTCTCCAATTGTTCTTGTGCTTCGACATAGCCTTGCAAGGCCGCTTTTTCCAAATATTGCTGTGCAATTTTAAGATCACGCTCTACGCCCATGCCATGAATATATAAATAGCCCAATCGCGTTAACGCCGCAGCATTCATCCCCTGAGCCGCTTGTGCATAATAACTATGTGCCTGAGTTAAATCTTGCTGCACACCCAAACCATGTTCTGACATTTCACCAAGCTGGTACAAGGCAGTCACATTTCCTAATCCCGCCGCTTGCGAGAAATACTGCAACGCTTGTTGGAAATCTTGTGTTCCCCATTGTCCTTTTAAATTAACTAGACCCAGTTGCGTGAGTGCATCAGGATGGCCTAATTTTGCCGCCTTCAACAATGCTCGCTGGCTTTGAGCATCATCAAATTGTAGATCAGGCAAGATATTTTCCACAGCTAAACGATAGAGATACCAAGCAGCATCCTGCGAACCTTGTTCTGCGGCTTTTTCCAGATAACTCAGACACTGATCACGATGTGCTAATGGATACTCTGGCAATGCATAAAACCGTCCAATCACATAGTTTTGATCCGCGACACAAGTAATGGACATATCATTTAAATGCCTAGCAGCTTCAATTAAAAGTTGCTGTGCTTGCTTGATATTTCGCTCAACACCGACCCCATGTAGGTAGCATAGTGCCAAACCGACTTGGTTAATGAATAATGGTTTGAATTGATACGCTGTTTGATATAACTCAAATGCTTTTTGCGGATCATCACTAACCAAATACTTTTCAAAATACAGTGCTGCAATAAGACTAATTGCATCAGCATCTTTAAGTTGAGCAGCTTCGGTCAGAAAGCGAAAACCTAAAGTTTCCTGCTTCTCCAAGTACCAACCATGAAAATGTGCAATGCCTAATAATCGGCTGGCTGCCGCAACTTTGTGCTCTTTGGCCTGCTGCAAAAGGTCATGATAAACCCGCTGACGCTGATCGACGTCGATTTTACCCATCAATACTGCTTGATAATATTCATACAACTGCTGCTGGTGCCCGAGTAGCAATCCTCGCTTTAAATATTGCAATGACTTTTCATCATTTTGCGCAAGATACTTTCCTTGAGCATAGAACTGCTGCAATTGCTGAATAGCCGCCATATGGTCTTGTTGGGCAGCTTTCAGTAAATATTCCAATCCCAGAGCAATATTTGGCGTGGCTTGTTTTAAATAGAACTGTGCCAATTGATACTGTGAATTGGCATGTCCATTGTCCGCATTTTTTTGCAACAAATCTAAATGTTGCTGCTCGGCATGTGTCTGATCTTCTGGGTTTAGTTCGGCGAGTCGATATTGTGCATCCAAATGACCGCGTGAAATCGCATGTCGATACCAGTATTGCGCTTTTTCAATATTGGGCACACCGCCATAGATACCTTCTTCAACTTGCCCCAACACATATGCAGCATCATCACTACCTAAACTATTGGCTTTTTCCAATAAAGCCAGCGCATTTTCCACACTGACTTCTCGGCCTAAGCCTTGTAAATGCATCTGCCCCATAGCGACATAGGCCTGCGGAATTTCATGCTGTTTGGCTAAATTTTGATACAACTCATAGGCACGCGCATAGTCGGTTGGTGCATCAAGCATTAAGCGTTCTGCAAATTTCAGCTGTGCATCTAATTGGTCTATCCACAAGTCATGCCCAACCGCTTTAGCCTGATCGCGTTTCACTGGATCGGGTCTTTTCCACATCCAAAACGCAAGTGCTCCCATCCCCAAAATTAGTATCAGTAAAAACCACATACTCGCCCCAAAAAAATCAATATTTTAATTATTCCAACATTGTGTCTGATTTTAATTCTATATACAAAAAAAGCACCGAATTCGTGCTTTATTTTTTTCAAAATGAGATAGCTGTCATGCTTTTGCTCGTTTTGCATCAAGTTTTTTGAGCACCTCTGACACAGCCACCATCGCAAAGCTGGACGTCACCACTACTGCTGAACCATATCCACCACAACGTAAGCCTGCACTTGGACAAACATCAGCACTGGAAAATGGATTATCAATCGAATAAACACAGGTAATGCCAAACTTTTCTTTCGGCTTTTTACAAATGCCTTTGCCGCGTAATTGTGTCCGCAATTTGGCCAACATCGGGTCTTGCTCTGTTCTTGATAAATCTGCGACTCGGATTTTCAGCGGATCAAGTTTACCCCCGGCTCCACCGGAAACGATCAACGGAATTTTATTAAAACGGCAATGTAGCATTAAGGCAAATTTGGCCTTCACATCATCAATACAATCTAAAATTAAATCGGGATTGCCGGCTAATATTTCTTTCACATTTTCAGGTGTTAAGTAATCATCAATTAAATTTATTTTGATTCGGGGATTAATCGCACGGCAGCGCTCTGCCATCACTTCAATTTTTTCATGTCCCAATGTCGTGCTCATGGCAGGCAATTGTCGATTAATATTCGATGCAGCAACCACATCCATATCGACCAAGGTCAGCTCACCAATACCAGTACGCGCTAAAGCTTCGACCGCCCATGAGCCTACACCACCAATCCCTATCACCATGACATGACTTTTTTCATAATGATGAAAACTTTCATCACTATATATTTTGGCTACGCCAGCAAAACGGCGGTCATATTCATCATCTTGGAGCAGTTCAGTCATAGGTTTGGAGGCAGTGTTAAATCAGCCGCCATTTTAGCAAATTCGCTACTTATTTTCTTTGATAAAACGCAATTCAGCAGACAGCACAACAGAGAGGCATTCGCATCAGGTCTAAATCCATCAAAATAAACATTTACAGCGAACGGAGATCTGCTTTAAAAATATAACCATAGATCAAAAAATCAAGTGTGTATTGCCATGGACATCCATCCTCTGCCAAAAAATTTAAAAATTACCGATGACAAAAATGAAATAGATTTAGACACTGTGCATCGCTTTTTAAGCCATACCTATTGGTCAAAAGATATTCCAAAACATGTGGTGAAAAAAGCGATTGAAAACTCTTTGGCCGTGGCCTTACTTCTCGATGATGAACTCATCGGTTTTGGTCGTGCTATTACGGATTATGCAACTTTTGCTTATTTAGCCGATATTTATGTCGCCGATGAACATCGAGGCAAAGGCTATTCAAAATTAATTGTGAGTACTTTATTTGAAAAATGTGGCTCCTCAGATCTAAGACGCATGTTGCTTGCAACGGCAGATGCACATGGTTTATATCGTCAATTTGGCTTTACCGATTTGGCTCAACCTGCAAGTTTTCTCGAGATTCATCAAGCCAACGTCTATCAACGATAGAGAAAATTTCTCGGATAAAAAAAAGAGGCTTTCGCCTCTTTTTCGATCTCACAACCTTAGTCTTTATTCATAATAAAGAAATATTCACGGTAGTATTTGAGCTCTGCAATCGAGTCTCGGATATCATCCATCGCTAAATGTGAAGCATTCTTTTTCAAGCCACCCATGATCTCTGGGCGCCAGCGTTTCGCCAATTCTTTCACTGATGATACATCGAGATTACGGTAGTGGAAGTATTGTTCCATTTCAGGCATTAAACGATGCAAGAAACGACGATCTTGGCAAATTGAGTTACCGCACATCGGTGATGATTTTGGATTTACCCATTTTTTCAAAAATTCTAAAGTTTGCTGTTCAGCATCTTGTGCTGTCAATTTACTACGACGTACACGTTCGATCAGACCTGATTGACCATGTTGGCGAGTGTTCCACTCATCCATTGCATTGAGCACACGGTCAGACTGATGTACCGCAAGCACAGGCCCTTCCGCCAGAATATTTAAATTATCATCCGTCACAATTGTTGCAACTTCAATAATCTGGTCGTTATCTGTATCTAGACCTGTCATTTCAAGGTCAATCCAAATCAGGCGTGTATCAGGTGTGCTGCTCATAAATGTGCAATCTTATTAGGCTGTAAAAATGAACATAGTAGCAAATTTATTGGGCTTGCGCTGTAAATAGACCCTGCTTTCATGCTATTTTTGCCATCTAGTTTTCACGGTTTTTTAGGATATGAATGGCTTTAATTCGTAAGCGCCGACTGACTGAACAGCAGCAACGTCGCATTCAGAAGCAACATAAATCTCGTCAGGAAGAAATCGATACTTCTGCAGATTTGGAAGGCTTGGTCGTCCAACATTATGGTCGTCAACTTGAAGTTCAAGCGCTGTCTACACCCGACCAACATCCTGAAAAACCTATTGTGCAAGCTGGTGAACCTGAACCCCATTGGAAACCCATCGAATTAGGCAGTGTTTGGCGCTGCCATACCCGTACCAATCTCGAATTATTGGTGACGGGTGACCGTGTCAAATGGCAAGCTGACCCGATCACAGGTTTAGGGATTATTACCGCGATTCATCCACGCCAATCTTTACTGACACGCCCTGACCGTTATCACAAAGTGAAACCTGTCGCAGCCAATGTCAGCCTGATTGTGATTGTATTTGCACCACTTCCTGAGCCAGCACCAGGCCTGATTGACCGCTATTTGGTGGCCTGTGCAGATGCCGATATTCCAGCATTATTGGTCTTAAATAAATCCGACTTGCTTAAAGACAACGATCCGATCTTAACGCTATTACAAGAATATCGTGACTTGGGCTATGAGGTCATGCAAACTCAATCTGATGGTGACTTAAGCACACTTTCTGCTCGACTTTCTGGTGAAACTGTCGCATTTGTAGGTCAGTCTGGGGTTGGTAAGAGCACTTTAATTAATGCCATTGTTCCGGATGCTGCGCAAAAAACCAATATTATTTCGGAAAACTCCGCGCTCGGTCAGCACACCACCACCTCTACGCGCTTAATTGCGTTTGGTGAAGGTTCTGCATTGATTGATTCACCAGGAATCCGTGAATTTGGTTTATGGCACCTAGAATTGGAAAAAGTTCAGCAAGGTTTCCCTGAGATCGAGTCACATTTGGGCTATTGCCAGTTCCGTAACTGTACGCATAAACATGAAAAGCAATGTGCGCTTAGAATGGCGGCTCAAAATGGCGAAATTTTACCGCGCCGATTAGACAGTTATTTACGTCTGATCGACGAAATCACGGAAGCGCAGCAAAAAAATTAATTTTTATTCTGTTCATGCCCTTGAAGGGGTGATTTTGATCACCATATTTATGGGCTATACTCTTGGCAATTTAAAATTGTAGTTAGGTGAATTGTGGAACGTTGGTTCGAATTTATGGGGAATCACCCCTTCTTATTTGGAACGCTGGCTGTATTGGTCGTGCTGTTCTTTATTCTTGAAGGCCAGCGTAATGGTCGCAAAATTTCACCTCAATCTTTAGGGATTTTAGTTAAAGCTAAAAATGCTCAATTGATTGACTTACGTGATGCGAAAGACTTCCGCGAAGGTCATATTAGCGGTAGCCGTAATATTCCATATAGCCAAATTACAAAACACATTGAAGAGTTAAAAACTTCTGATCGCCCGTTGGTTTTTGTATGTAACCTTGGTCAAGTGGCAGGTTCTGCATTGCAACAAGTCGGTCATGCAGATGCATACCGTTTAGACGGCGGCATTAGCAACTGGAAAGCTCAAGGCTTACCTCTAGTTAAAAGCAAATAAGCGCTTCTTAGGAGATTAACATGGCTGAAGTTACGATTTATTCAACAACTGTATGTCCTTACTGCATTCGTGCAAAACAGCTCCTAGAGCGTAAAGGCGTGGCTTATAAAGAAATTAATTTATCAAATGAAGCGCCTGAAGTACGTGTTGAATTGATGCAACGCACCAACCACCGTACCGTTCCTCAAATTTTTATTAATGATCAGTTTATTGGCGGTTTTGACCAACTTTATGCTTTAGAGCGTGAAGGCAAACTCGACGGCATGCTATCTTAATTTTAAACATAAATCGTCACCTCATATTAAGGAATAAACAATGAGTGAAGAACAACAAGCTCAACCACAATTGGCATTAGAGCGTATTTATACTAAAGATATTTCTTTCGAAGTACCTGGGGCTCAAGTATTTACTAAAGAATGGCAGCCTGAACTAAATATCAACCTTTCTTCTTCTGCAGAAAAAGTTGATCCAACACACTTCGAAGTTTCACTGAAAGTTGTCGTTCAAGCGAACAATGCGGGTGACACTGCATTTATCGTTGACGTTACTCAAGCAGGTATCTTCCTAATCGATAGCGTTGAAGAAGAACGTCTTCCTTACATTCTTGGTGCTTACTGCCCAAATATCTTGTTCCCATTCCTACGTGAAGCTGTGAACGATATGGTTACTAAAGGCAGCTTCCCACAATTATTGCTTACACCAATTAACTTCGATGCTGAATTCGAAGCGAATTTGCAACGTGCGCAAACTGCTGCTGAAGGCCAAGCTTAATCGCTTATCTTCAAATCTAAAAAAGACCGCTTTTGCGGTCTTTTTTTATGCTTTATTTCTCCCCTCTCCTTCTAGGAGATGAGAAACACTGTTTCGCAATGGGAGAGGTTTTTATTCCCTCACCCTAGCCCTAGCCCTCTCCCAAAGGAAGAGGGAACTTAAAGAGAATTACTCAGCATCTGCCATTAGATCAGCGCTCATACCTACAGTATTAAAGCCAGCATCAACATACAGAATTTCACCTGTGATACCATTTGCCCAAGGTGAGCAAAGGAACAATGCTGCATTACCGACATCTTCAATGGTGACATTGCGTTTAAGCGGTGCGACTTTTTCATTTAGATCTAACATTTTACGGAAAGATTTAATCCCTGAAGCCGCTAAGGTACGAATCGGACCTGCTGAAATCGCATTTACACGAATACCTTCAGCACCAAGACTTGTTGCCAAATAACGTACGCCTGCTTCTAGTGACGCTTTTGCCATACCCATAACGTTATAGTTTGGCATTACGCGTTCAGAACCTTGGTAAGTCAGCGTCAATAAGCAACCTTGACGTGCAGCCAATAAAGGTTTTGCCGCACGAGCCATCGCAATAAAGCTATATGCACTGATGTCGTGAGCAATTTTAAAACCTTCACGGTCGGTAATATCAGTGAAATCGCCATCTAAAGTATGCGCCGGTGCAAAACCAATTGAATGCACAACACCGTCTAGACCATCCCAATGTTTAGCAAGTTCAGCAAAAGCGGTATCTATTTCAGCGTCCACTGCGACATCACATGGGAAAACTAAAGTTGAACCAAATTGTTCAGCAAAATCATCTACACGTTTTTTTAATTTTTCATTTGGATATGTAAAAGCCAGTTCTGCACCTTCGCGATGTAAAGCTTGCGCAATACCAAATGCGATTGATAACTTACTTGCAATACCCGCGATTAAAAAGCGTTTGCCAGCCAATAGTCCTTGTGCCATGTGAAACTCACTCAAAATAATTTAACAGCATAATGCCAAGTCTAAAGCATTTTAGAAATTGCATAATGCGCCTTTTTTTAGAAAACCATCATTGCATGCACGATGCGAATAAAATCAGATTCAATCAAGCGGCGTCAATATTTGTTGCCGCTTAAGCGTCCAGATGCAATGCTTGTAATGAATTAGTCCATAAGACTTGTGCAATCTCAGATTCAGTACGGTTTAAGCTCTGAGCTAGCCCCTGCAATACATAGGGCAAATTGACCGGCGTATTACGGGTACGCCCTTCCGTCGAATGCTGACAACATAAGGGTGTCATATCTGGACAGTCAGTTTCTAAGACCAAATGATCTACACCCAAAGTCTGAACCACTTGATGTAATTTTTTTGCATTAGGATTGGTGATTTGCCCTGTTACACCGATTTTAAAACCTAGCTTGGTAAATGCCTTCGCTTCTTCAACACCACCACTAAATGCATGTGCAATACCACCGAGTTTAAATTGATGCTGCTTTAGCATCGAAAGCACCTCCGCATGGGATTTGCGAATATGCAGCAAAATAGGTTTATCAAACTGCTGTGCTAAATCAAGTTGTGCGGAAAAATACTGCTGCTGCTTTTGAAAAAGTTCAGGCTGCTTATACTGTTTCAAAAAGGTATCTAAACCTATTTCACCGATAGCGACACAATCATGCTGCTTTAGCAGCTGTTCCACATCGAACAAATGTTCTGTACGATGTTGCTCAATATAAAACGGATGTAAGCCGGGGGCTAAATAGCTTTTGGGAGCATTGGATAAACGAGCTAAAAACTCTTGGGTTTGCAGCAAATTGTGAAAACGTGACTGTACAAAACCAATTAATACCAAAGCATCGACACCCGCTTGTTTGGCAGCATACGCCAACTGTTCCCGATCAGCGTCAAAATCGGGAACATCAAAATGCGTATGCGTATCAAACAGTGAGTAAGTCATTGAACTAATTAATTTGCTTTTGCGGCTGAGGCTTCAACAGCTTCAACTGGAGGTAGATATTGCTTTTTCAATACACTTTGCAATTGATCATACGGAATGGTCAAACGTGGTAAACCCACCACATACGGCCCAATTTCATATTCAGCATATTGCAAAATTAAACCTTGCTGACTTAGATAAAAATTATCAGACAGTTTAAATTTCCAAATCTGTTCGTATTCTTGAATATTGTCTGCCAACTTGGCATCTTTCACCCAAGTTTTAAATACTTCATAGCCCCGCTTTTCAAGCTCAGCACGTTGATTTGGCAATAATATGTCGTTGAGCTGCACCAATTTTTGAGTGCTTAAATCGAAGTTATAATATTGCTGTGCAGAAGAACCATGCGCTCCACCTAAATATGAACTGGTATTTAAAACCACAGTTGCCAAGGGTTTTTCAGCATTTAATATTTTAGGTTTAATCATCAAACTGATTTGCTGATTGGCACTTAAAGATTTCAATTCTTTATCTAACTTTAAGAACGCTTGCATATAAGGCTGCGTGGCTTTTTCCAATTTTAATTTGGGCGTTTCAACATTTGCCAAAGCAGATTTTGCTTCAGACGCTGCAGGAACTCCACTTGCAGCGGGAGCATCAGTGCTCAGCGTCTTATCTTCTAAAGGCGAAACAGATAAAATTTCGCCTAACTGTTTTAGAATTTCCGCATCAATAAATTCATCAATAAAGGCTTGATTACTGTTTAAGCGTTCAACTGAAATTTCAGGACAGACCCCGCCATCACATTCAGGTAAATTCAGTTGTAATTTTTCCGCATCACCAATCAGTTTTGCACTCAAATCTGGCTGTTCAGTTTTGGCTTGATCCGGCTTTTTTTCAGGTTCAGCTTGTTGTGGCTGACACGCCGTGAATGCAGCAGAAACTGCCAATATTGAGCTTGCCCAAATTTTATTTTTTTGCACCATTGCTTCAACCTTTCATTTCGAATAATTGATATTTATTTTGGTAAATATCTTATCAAATTAAATACTTTCGTTGATTAGAACATATGCTGATAAACGTCAGCTTTCAATACTTGTTGTGTTTGTGCTTTGCTGAGATAAATATCCAGTTGTTTACCATCTTTGACAATTTCATCTGTACGGTAATGCAAACCAACGCCTTCTTGATCAAAGAACCAATCTGCTTGGCCCCAATAGAGTTTTTTCGGTGCCGATTTTTTGACATCTACCTCTTGTTCATCTAACCATTTGCTATAGGCTTGCTGCACAATAGCATCCATATTTTGCTGTTGCTTTGCTTCAATAATATCTAAAGGTTTAAGATTCTTTTTCGCACGGCGGTCTGCCACAAAAAAATAATAACGCTCTTTGACCGTGATATTTTCCTGTTTGGTATCAACACCGATTTGCAGCAACACATATTGATTACGTTGATAAGGAACTCGTGTGTACATGGCCAATTCATAGGCTTTATTGGTTTTAAACTCTGCCTGCCAAGCATCTGATTTTTTCACATACGCATCGACGGCTTGTTGGAGATTCATATTTTGCTTTAATGCAATCTGATCTTGTACGACGCTGGCCTGATTTTTTTCAATCCAACCATTCAACCACGTATCTACGGTCTGAATGGTTTGTATCTCTAAATCAATACAACTTTTATTTTCACAAAACGGTTTGGCAATTTTTGCGGCTTGCTCTCGAATATTTAAATAGGGCAAAACATCTGGATTGATCACGACCGCTTCAGAAGCGCCATCATCGGCCGGCTTTGTCGCTTTGTTTTCTTTTCCTGAATCACATGCACTGAGCAGCAAAACACTCCCCAAAAGTGCAAAAACTGTAGCATCCTTGAATATTTTCATGATGTCCTAAACGACCAAATGATTGCGTAATGTATGGATTTAAAAACTCTACCACAAAATAAAACAGCTTCACGAAGAAGCTGTTTTATTTCTGTAAAAGAACAACTTAGTGTTCACGTGTATTGCTGAACACGATATCCGGATAACGTTCTTGCATTAACTGTAAATTCACACGACTTGGTGCAAGATAAGTTAAATGACCACCGCCATCGACAGACAATTGGTCGTGTGCTTTTTTCTTAAATTCGTTGAATTTTTTCTCGTCATCACACGATACCCAACGTACGGTATTGATACTTACAGGCTCATAAATACAATCAACTTTGTATTCTTCTTTCAGACGATAAGCCACAACTTCAAACTGAAGTACACCCACAGCACCCACGATTAAATCGTTACTGTTTTGCGGCATAAAGACCTGAGTTGCACCTTCTTCTGAAAGTTCTTTTAAGCCTTTTTGCAGCTGTTTTGACTTCAACGGATCTTTTAAACGCACGCGACGGAACATTTCAGGGGCGAAGTGAGGAATACCGGTAAAGTGTAAATCTTCACCCGAAGTGAAGGTATCGCCGATCTGAATCGTACCATGGTTATGCAAACCGATAATGTCGCCCGGCCATGCTTCTTCAAGGTGCTGACGGTCACCAGCAAGGAACGTTAAAGCATCACTAATACGCACATCTTTACCTAGACGCACATGTTTCATTTTTAAGCCTTTTTCATACTTACCTGAACAGATACGCATGAATGCAATACGGTCACGGTGTTTTGGATCCATATTGGCTTGAATTTTAAAGACGAAACCAGTGAAGCCTTCTTCAGTCGCTTCAACTTTACGGTCTTGAGTTGGATGTGCTTTAGGTTCAGGCGCATATTGACTAAATGCATCCAAAACATGGTCTACACCAAAGTTACCGAGTGCCGTACCAAACAACACTGGCGTTTGACGACCTGCCAAAAATTCATCACGGTCTAAAGGTTCATTGGCCATTTGAACCAATTCCAATGATTCTTCAAATGCAGCCCAAGCGAGATCACCGACTTTTTCACGCAAATCTGCATAGTCATAGCCATCACGGACTTCAATATCCGTAATTGTTGAACCGAAACCTGCCTTATAAACGTAGAATTTTTCTTCGAGTAGGTTAAATACACCGGCAAAGTCACGACCTGTGCCCAGTGGCCAAGTAATCGGAACACATTTAATTTTTAAAACGTTTTCGATTTCATCAAGAAGTTCTAATGGCTCACGAATTTCACGGTCCATTTTGTTGACGAATGAAATAATCGGCGTGTCGCGCATACGACACACTTCCATCAATTTGATCGTACGGTCTTCGACACCTTTTGCACCATCAATCACCATAAGCGCAGAGTCAACAGCGGTTAATGTACGGTAGGTATCTTCAGAAAAGTCTTCATGCCCTGGGGTGTCGAGCAAGTTAATCATCTTGTCTTTAAACGGGAACTGCATAACAGAAGTGGTGATCGAAATACCACGTTCTTTTTCCATTTCCATCCAGTCAGACGTTGCCGCACGATCAGATTTACGGCTTTTTACCATACCTGCAACCTGAATCGCCTGTCCCCATAACAACAGTTTTTCTGTCATTGTGGTTTTACCGGCATCGGGGTGGGAAATAATAGCGAAAGTACGTCGCTGAGCGACCTGTGTCGCTAATTCTTCTTTAAAACTCATGAAAGACACCTACTGCAAAACTCGCAGTGCAAAAGATCAGATCTGATCAATATGGAAAATTGGCGATATTGTATCAGATTGACCATTAAAAATAATCAACCACATCGGGTTGAGTCAAAATCTTAGCGTGGCATGTCTTGATGTTTTACATTGGATGACGACCTGTTTTTATCGACGATATAACGCATTTCTCTGTCTTTTTTTCTCACTCATTGGCAATGCGATCAGACTACGAGGACTTTATTCAACCTTCATTTTCATGCTTTCTTCAAGCTGTGCCACTGGCATCGGCATTCCTAACAAATATCCCTGCAACTGTTGGCAACCTAAACGTTTTAAAATTTCTGCTTGTTGTTCTGTCTCTACACCTTCTGCAGTGACCGTTAAACCCAGTCGAATTGCCAAGTGAATAATACTTTCTAAAATAATTTCTTCTTTAGAACCGACGCTCAAATTGCGGATAAACTCACGGTCAATTTTCAGCTCATCTACAGGCAGTTCTTTTAAATACAAGAAACTTGAATGTCCCGTTCCAAAGTCATCAATCGCAACTTTAATTCCCATCTTTCTCAAATGTTCAAAAGTCAAGATACTGGCATCGATATGATGCATCGCTGTTGACTCGGTAATTTCAATAATTAAATGTGACGGGTTAATTTCATACCGTGCAAAAAGCGACTCTAAGGTACTAAATAAATGTTTATGTTCAAACTGAATCGCTGATAAATTGACCGCAATCGGATACAGCGGCATATTCAGCTTTTCCCAGTGCTGAATTTGCTTACAGGCTTCTTCAAGCGCCCAATAGCCCATGGCAATAATCAGTCCAGTTTTTTCTGCACCATTGATAAACTTATTTGGCGTCAGCATACCTAGAGTTGGATGATTCCAACGAATTAAGGCCTCAACCCCACAAATTTCACGATCAACGGCATTAAATTTTGGCTGATAAAACAAGCTAAACTGCTGTTCTTCTACCGCTTTATATAAATCATTGATCAGTTTCGTCTGACTTTTTTCTTCAAATTGGTCGGCAGTATAATTAAAAAATGAATAGGTATTACGCCCCTGATACTTCGAACTCAGCATTGCGGTGTCTGCATTGATCAGTAGGTCTTGTAAGTTCGCACCATGTTCAGGGTACATCGCAATACCAATACTGCCTGAAATATTGATTTCCTTACCTGCAATCAAAAAGCTTTCTTGCATCAATTCCAATATTTTTTCAGACATTGCTGTGGCAGAGTCATTGCTTGCCGACTCAAGCACAATCAGAAACTCGTCCCCACCGATTCGTAGCAATTTGGCTTTATCATTAATTAAACGGTGAATGCGTGTGGCAATTTGAATTAGTAGTTGATCACCCACATGGTGTCCAAACACATCATTGACCGCTTTAAAACGGTCGATATCAATATAAATAAAAGCAATTTTATCTTGTCTTAAGCGATGCTCTGTAAATAGAAAATGTGCATATTCAGCCAAAAATAGTCGATTAGGTAAACGGGTCAAATTGTCCTGTACCGCTTGATTGGCTAGTTCTCGATTTGCGCGCATCAACTGCAAACTGCGATGTTCTAAACGTTGCTCAAGTACTGCAACGCTAAAGGCCGCCATCAACAATAAACTGGTGACAAATAAGACAATAAATAGCAATAAATTATGGTTAATTTGAGCCGCAACCAATACATCCATCGAGTTTAGCGGTACAAAATCAACAGCTGCCATACCAATATAATGCATAGCGACAATGCTAAAAGTCAGCATGACCGCAACAAAGGCATTCATGATGTTACGTTTTGGCGAGTATTTATTTTTAAACGTTAGCCAAAATGCCAAACACGAGCCACAGATCGCAACTAAAATTGAACAGATAACAATTAAAGGTTCGTATCGTTGCTCATAACCCTGAACGTCTAAACTCAGCATCCCCGTGTAATGCATTCCGGAAATGCCTAGCCCCATTAAAACTGAGCCTAAAATTAAACGAGGAAATGGTAGCGTCAGTCGTGTGGTTAACCACACGGCAAAAGTGGACGCGACAAAGGCAATAAAATAGGATGTCAGAGTAAGACTGGTATCAAAACTATGATTTGAAGGTAAATGGCTGGCCATCATACCTACAAAATGCATGCACCAAATCGCAGCACCTAAAATTGCACCGCTGAATAATAATATGACATTTTCATATCTTGGTCGTGTTCCACGAAACAACATTTGTTCGAGTGAAACCGCTAAGTAACAACTTAATAATGCAACTACGATTGAACCAACGACCAGATTGTAATCATAATGAATATGGGTCATATCAAGCGTTCCGCTTAGGTTATCGTGGCACTTTCTTTAACCGAATTACCCAATCTATCTCTTCCCTTTAACTTGTTACATTTTCAATTACTTACTTATTTTCTCTTAGAATCTATTAGTCTACGGTAATGGTCAAGTCTTTCTTTCAAGATTTTAAGCAACTGATTAATTTAAAAAAATAAAGCTTGATGAAGTTCACTAAAACTTAAACTTTTGATAAAAATTGCATCAGGTGTTTATTATTTTAGAACAGTTTCTAATCATAATAAAATGAATAAGTTAGAATCATTTATAGATTGCTTTCTAGATTTAAATCGAACACCGCCCTACTCACAAAAAAATAGCGAGCCGTAGCTCGCTATTTCTCAATGGATAAATTCATCTTTTCTGTCAAAAACTCAAGCAATCATCTCAATGTTATTTATGGATGAATTACTTACTTTTTGGCTGTTGTTGTATGCGTTTTGCCTTGTAATTTGGCATAGTCCATTAGCACGTTTGCTGCTTCCGTCACAAAGACTTCTTCTTCAGGCAGTGCTGGACGTTGGTTTGCCTTCATTTTTGCACGTGCCTCCACCAATGCATCCATAGACGCTTGGTAGCTTTCCCAGTTGGCATAAGGTTTTTGACCCAACACTTTACGACGCTGATTTTCAGCATCCAAAGACTTTTGCTCTAGTGCCAACAGCTCGGCTTTACGCTTCGCTAAGTCAAGCACCACACGCTTTTGCTCTTCTGTCTTTTTCGCAATCGCAGTACGTTGCTCTAAATATTTAAATTGCGGATCAATGCTGACACGTTGCTGAGATGACTTAATCAAATCGGGAACATAGGCTTGGATCGAGCCTTCACGTTTAAACGGTGCTGTAGGAATGGTATCCCACTGTAAAGCATTTTTCGCTTTACGTTCACCAAACTCTTCATTGTAAATATCAACCAACTTAATATCAGGCACGACTCCTTTATTCTGGGTACTTCCGCCAGTCACGCGGTAAAATTTACGTTGCGTTAAGGTTGCTTGACCATAGGCTAAAGAGTCAAGTTGTACCTGCGCTGTTCCTTTACCCGTTGTGGTGCTACCAATCACCACACCACGTTCATAGTCTTGAATCGCAGCAGAATAAATTTCACTCGCAGACGCCGAAGCCAAGTTAATTAATACTGCCAATGGACCTGCATAAGTTTGCGCGCCCCCATCATCATCTTCAAACACGCTGACATTGCCATTGCCATCACGGATTTGCACCACTGGACCTGATTTAATCACTTGACCAAGCATACGTGCCACTTCTTCAAGTGAGCCACCAGGGTTGTTACGTAAGTCAATGATGATACCCTCAACATTTTGAGCATCTAAAGTTTTTAAGGCTTTATTGGTATCTTCTGACACAGAACGGTAGTCTGTACCTGCACGACGTGCACGATAGTTCAAGTAAAACGATGGAATTTCAATTACACCGAACTTATGTTTTTTGCCATCACGCTCAATTTCAACGGTACGTGAACGCACGCCTGCATCTTCTTCTTGAATCACATCACGTACAATTGTGACATTTCGCGCTTGATTCATGGACGCACCAGCACCCAATAAACGTAGAGTCACTTTGGTGCCACGTTTACCACGAATCAGTCCGACAATTTCATTGCTCGGCCAACCGATCACATCCACCATTTTGTCGCCATCTTGGGCAACACCAACAATGCGATCACCTGACTTGACTTGTCCTGATTTGCTGGCTGGACCACCTTCTACAATCGTTTCAATTTTAGTGTAGTCTTCGTTGCCACGTTCAGGACGAATCGACACCCCAATCCCTTCCAATTGCAGCGTGGTTTGACGGTTCAATTCCATCGCATCTACAGGTGGGAAATAGTTACTGTGCGGATCATACGTCAGCATCATGGCATTCAGAGTTTTATCAAGCACATCATCGCTTTTTAAACGACTAATCCGCTCTAACTGACGTGTATAACGCTTAGTTAAGGTCTGTTCAGGTGTTAAATCTTCCGGACCAGTTAAATCTTGACCATTTGCCAGTGTTGGGTCATCTTTCAACGCTTTCTGTTTGGCTTTCTCTTCTTCTTTGCTGATGGTTAAATTGATCAGCTGAGAGACCAACATTTTATTCCAATGCGCACGCTGTTCTTCTGTCGATTTAAAGAATGGCGCTTTTTCACGATCGGTTTCGATGTAGTTATTCGGTTGATTTAAATTCTGTGGCTTTTTCAGCTCTTCCAACATATAGGTGTAGAACTGTTTTAAGCGCTCACGATATTGCGCATGAATCGCATACGGCCCTGTTAAATTGCCCGCTTTGAGATTTGCACCAAAAGTTGAACCATAACGTTTTTTATAATTTTCAATATCCGATGCCAAGAACAAAGTATGTTCAGCATCTAAACTATCAATATAAAAATCTAAAATACGGTTAGATGTATTGGCATCTAAACGCTGATTTAAATAGTGTTGACGGTCTACCAATGTTGCAAGCTGACGTGAGACCAAGGCTTGCTCTTGTGTGGGCTGAATAGTACCCGCGCTCACTGCTTCTGTATTATTGGCAGCAATTGCGTCATTCACCACATGAGTGAAAAAGAATCCACCTGTCGCAATCGCAACGGCACAAGCTAATGTTTGAAGTTTCATAAATAATTTGTACTTCCTTGGTATTAAGACCAATATTACCGTGTTGGTTTTCGACCTGAATTGAATAGATTCAAAATCTTAAACAACTTAATATGTTTATGTCGTGTAGTTTTATCATATTCTCTGCTGACAAAGTGTAGCAAATCATTGCAGAATTCAGGTATTGTTTTTCCTTAAAAATTCCAACACGGACACCGAATATGATTGGCGCATTAATGCTCGACATTGCTGGCACAGAACTTACCCAAGAAGATATTGAACTATTACAGGCACCACAAGTTGGCGGCATGATTTTATTTGGTCGCAACATTGAATCTCCTGAACAAGTTCGTGCCCTGACCGACCATATGCGTCAAATCCGTCCTGATATTTTAATTGCCGTCGATCAGGAAGGTGGTCGTGTACAACGCTTAAAACAAGGCTTCACACTCCTACCAGCTATGGGTAAGTTTGGAGAACTTTACTTAACTGAACCTGAAAAAGCTGTTGAACTGGCTGAACAATGTGGCTGGTTGATGGCAGCTGAAGTCCTTGCGGTCGGCATCGATTTTAGTTTTGCACCAGTGCTGGACCTAAATGATGTCAGTGATGTGATTGGTGACCGTGGTTTTGCCAAAAATATGCAAGACATCATTCCACTGGCAAGTGCTTTCTTAAAAGGTATGAAACGTGCGGGGATGGCATCTACAGGTAAGCATTTCCCAGGCCATGGCTCGGTGAAAGCAGATTCACATATCGCTGCTGCCGTAGATCATCGTAGTTATGAAGAAATCTATCAAAAAGACATGCAAAGCTTTATTCAACTGCAACCACAGCTTGATGCATTAATGCCTGCGCATGTGATTTATGAAAATATTGATCCTAATCCTGCTGGATTTTCACCGTATTGGATTCAGAAAGTCTTACGTCAAGAGCTCCAATTTGATGGCGTTTTATTCTCCGATGATTTAAGCATGCAAGCCGCTTGTGTCGCTGGCGGCGCAGATGCTCGTATCCAAGAAGCATTAAATGCAGGTTGTGATATGGGCCTTGTATGTAATAACCGTGAATCTGCATGCATTGCGCTGGATGGCATTCAAAACTTGGCTCTCCCAAATCAAGAACGCCTAGAACGTATGCGCGGTAAAATCCCACAAATTGAGATTGGACAAAGCATTGAACTCGGGGCGGAATGGCAAAACGTGCGTAACCGTATTGTGGATTTTAAAAATCAATATTGCTAATCCAAGACTTTCAAAATTCTAGAAAATGGAGCACGACAAGGTGCTCCTTTTTGATTTATGATGAAGACAAAATAAGTGCTTCGGCGCTATACAAAAATTGCCAATAAAAACAACATTAGGTCAGGACGACATGACACAAAGTTTATCGGAACATCGACACATTTCCTTTACTGCACATTACACCGGCTATATTTGGTACAGCATGGGGATTTCGCATCCCGTTTTTGCCACACGTAAAGGCAAATTTTTAGCACGTTTAGTCCATCCTTTAGAGAGCTGGGCAGAAAAGAATGTGGGCGGTAGCATGCGTTCGACGCTTAAACAGCGCCATGCCATGATCGATCAATATTTAGATCAACTCATTGCCCAACACCCTCAGCTACAAGTCCTTGAAATTGCCTGTGGCCTCTCCCCGCGCGTTGGAATTTTCGCACCAAGCATCCTGAAATTGACTATCGTGAACTCGACTTGCCGGATATGGCAAAAATCAAAACACAAGCACTCAAACAAATTGACCCGCATGCCCCTGAGGTCTTAACTGGTGACATTTTCACTCAAGATTTTGAACGTATTTTTCAGAGTTTTGACCCTGAACGTCCTTTGGTGGTGATTAGCGAGGGGCTAATTAATTACTTTGATCAAGCCCTGCTGAATAAATTATTGCAAGGGATCACCGAATATGGCGCCTCGTTTCAGGAATTACATTATCTGACCGACATCTATCCAGAACCCGTCAAGAACCGTTTAGCACGCTTTATTTGGGCCAGCAGTAAATTACTCAAAGTTATGTCACGCAGCGCTTTTACTTTTCATTTTCAATCCCCTGCTGAATTACAGCAGTTTTTCACCCATACAGGATTTGAAGAAGTAAAAGTCGTTCAGCCGGCCTTATACTTTCCACAACAGCAGCAAGAACAAGTGATTCCTTTTCACGATGCAGAGCAGCACTGTGGAGATTTGGTTTGGATGGTCCATGCTAAAATAAAAAAACAGCGCTAAAGCGCTGTTTTTTTTATATGTTCATGTTTTAACTTACAGCTTCTAATATCAACACATCTTCTTTTTGGCGTTGTACAAAGCGCAATAAACGCTCCGCCAACTCAAAACTACCATGCTTAAACAAAGCACGAACCTGCGTATCTACAACGTCAAAGATGAGACATTCAATTTTAAACTCACCTTCTTCATCTTCTAGATGTAATGCCAAATCCCGTGGATATGCATGCATGGAGTCCAACATTTCAGCCTGCACATTCAACAACACCCCAAAATAATTTAAATCTATAATTTGAGTGTCAACCACAAGGTCTGAATGGCGATGAGATAAATGCGTGAATGGCTGTTGTACACTCACCCGCGCTTCGCCACGGCGTTCGATATTTTGCATTTGCTCTCGGCTCATTGGAATGATCCCTTCCAACTGCTGAATAGACTCACCGCGTAGATAAGTTGCAAACAAATTCATAGTTTCCTTACGACGCTGCAACTGAGGTAAATGATCCGCATTGGCAATCATGGCAAATTGCATATTCGGACATTGCAAGGCAAAACCTGCATTTTCATGTGGCAAAGTAAAACTGTCGTACTGCCCGCATGACACCAATACATCACATTGTGGAATCGGCACGTCTTGCAAACGCAGCAAACGATTACAGTTAATGTCATAACGCTCTTGTTCGGTATTGGTGAATTCAGCCATTTGTCTAAAGAACAAACGCTTTGCTGTCGGTGACATCCGCGTCACATCCAGTTTGGCATGATTGACCAAATACAAAATCACCGCTTGACCAAATTCATCCATGCGTTGTTCTTTCATCAAATGCAAGGATTCTTCAAGCAACATGCGCCAGCTCTTGCGCGTTTTTTGCATTACGCCCATCAATATCATGCGATCAATCAATTCAGGACGTTGATCCGCCAGTCCTGCTGCCACCACTGAACCTAGTGACATCCCCATCACGGATACTTTTTCTAGCCCGACGATATCCAGCCAAACGCCCAACATCTGCGCCAGATCACCCAACTCTAAAGTCCCTGCTGACACTGCTGTATCTACATTGGTAATTTGCTGGTTTGAGCCCATGGATGGTAAATCAATTAAAATAATAGGGCCTGCCGCAAATAGTTGTTCGACACAATATTTGTAGGAATTAAAGTTTTGAAATGCCCCACCAATAATAACAATCGGGGTGCGATGAATGGTTTCAGGTTGTGCAATGGCCATATATTCGACCTTCCAGCCATCAATCCATGTCGTTCTGGCAGGCTGTTTAAAGCTTTGCTTGTCATACAGATCGAAAAAACTGTAATGCGTACTTTCCTGTACGGTGGGATCCATTTGGATAATGGAATTCATATTCCTTTCCTCCATTCCTGCCTTATTTTTATTGTCAGGAATTCATTTAGAGACTCTGCTCGACTTAGCGTCCTGCTCTTTAATCGTTATTTGTACGACTTCAATGTCGCTATTGTTTCATTCTATACAGAGGTTCATTTTACAAGCAACTGATATCCCCGCCGCTTATCTACTTTTGTTCTAAAAACAATTTCAAAATGTTAATTCTGGTCAGCAAGTACAGTCGAATATGCACTTAAGTGCTTCATTGTTCAGTCACAGGCTGTTAATATCGAGTTGAAATTTCTAAGTGATCAAACCGCTATGCAAGAGTCTATTGAACAATACATGCAAACGGTAGGACAGCAAGCACGCACAGCATCACGTGTGCTCGCAGGGGCTTCTACCCAGACTAAAAATAATGCCTTATCAGCAATTTATACTGCTTTACAAAACAGTGAAACTGCAATTTTGGCAGCTAACCAAGTGGATATGACCAAAGCGCATAACAACAACTTGGATAGCGCTCTACTTGATCGCTTAGAACTTACCCCCACACGCTTTAAAGGCATGCTCCAAGGTCTAAAAGATGTAATCGCACTCACTGACCCGATTGGTGAAATTACCGATATGGCCTTTCGTCCGACAGGTATTCAGCTGGGCAAAATGCGCGTACCGCTAGGTGTTGTCGGCATGATTTACGAATCTCGCCCAAATGTCACCCTTGAAGCCGCATCTTTAGCGCTTAAATCAGGTAACGCGATTATTTTACGTGGTGGTTCTGAAGCTTTGGAATCTAACCAAGCAATTGCGGCAGCGATTCAACATGGCTTAACTGCCGCAGGTGTACCTGAGCATGCCGTTCAAGTGATAAATACCCCAGACCGTGCTGCGGTTGGCCAATTAATTACTATGCCTGAATATGTCGATGTGATCGTACCTCGTGGTGGCAAAAGCTTAATTGAACGTATTACCAATGAAGCACGTGTGCCTGTTATCAAACATCTTGATGGTAACTGCCATGTTTTTGTGGAAGCTCAGGCTGATTTGCAAAAAGCATTACCTATTGCGCTTAATGCCAAAACACACCGTTATGGCGTATGTAATGCCATGGAAACCTTACTTGTCGATGAAAATGTCGCTGAAGAGTTTTTACCACGCATTGCTGAACTTTATGCTGAGAAAAAAGTTGAACTGCGTGGCTGTGCTGAAACGCAGCGCATTTTGGGTGAGTCGATTGTTCCTGCAACTGAGGAAGATTGGTACACCGAATACTTAGGCCCAATTTTGGCAGTGAAAGTCGTTACAGGCTTAGATGAAGCAATTGAGCACATCAACAAATATGGCTCACACCATACCGACTCAATCATTACCGAAAACTTCAGTTTGGCGCGTCAGTTCTTGGCGCGTGTAGATTCGAGTTCAGTGATGATTAATGCCTCAACGCGCTTTGCGGATGGGTTTGAATATGGTCTTGGTGCTGAGATCGGTATTTCAACTGATAAAATCCATGCACGTGGTCCAGTCGGTCTTGAAGGTCTGACTTCTCAAAAATGGATTGTGTTTGGTGATGGTCAAATTCGCCAATAACACCCAATAAGACAATGAAAGCTGTGCTTTTCTGATTAAAGGCACAGCTTTTTTTATGGCAATTTAAAAAACTAGACCCAAGGTTCACATATTGAAATATAAGCCTGCAAACACAGGATATAGAATCGAAAATAGATTTTTTGACAATTAAATGCTTAAGAAGAATGAGAAAAGTTAAATTTACCTGTTTTTTTGCAACAATTTGAGGATTACAGCGCAGCAATCGCATGTTATGTTCTATGTATATTCCTTAAATCGTATAAATTTTGAGGACTATTTTATTAATAAATGAAAACTATGAACTGATAAATTTTAATTATTATTGTGCTCAGGGTCGATAGTGCTTAAGTCTAATCTCCTAAAGTCTATCTAGGACGATAAAAAAACCCATGATAAAACATCATCACAGATCTAAATTGCATCAATCAATACAACTGCAATCAGATCAATATTATGGATAAGTATTTCAATTAGAATTCGGGTATTTAAACGTGTCTACATCAGTATTAGTAATTAACTGCGGATCTTCTTCTATCAAATATGCGTTAGTTTCTGAGCGCCGTGAAGATCGTATTTTTGGTCTAGCCGAGAACCTAGGTTCTGCTGATGCACGTATTAAAGGGGTCACTACAGGTGGTGATGCGCTTGAGCTGTCTATTCCACATGCTGACCATGAAAAAGCCCTTGAAACTATTTTAGAGCGTTTGGCTCACCATAATCCTCAAGCGATTGGTCACCGCGTTGTTCACGGCGGTACATTAACTAAAGCTGAGCTATTAACACCAGAAATTATTGAACGTATTCGTGAAGCAACACCACTTGCTCCATTGCATAACCCTGCTCACTTGGTAGGGATCGAAGCAACCATGCGTTTGTTCCCTGAACTTCCGCAAGTAGCCGTATTTGATACAGCATTCCACCAAACCATGCCGTCTCATGCATACCGTTATGCATTACCAAAATTCTTGTACACACAACATAACGTACGTCGTTATGGATTCCATGGTACTAGCCATGCCTACGTATCTGAGCGTGGCTCAATGTTGGCAGGCAGCTTTAAACAAGGTGGCTGGTTAACTGCTCACTTAGGCAATGGTAGCTCGACTTGTGCGATTTGGAATGGTCAATCTGTAGATACGTCAATGGGGCTAACACCACTTGAAGGTGTGGTGATGGGTACACGTAGTGGTGATGTTGACCCAAGTATTCACAGCTTCCTTGCAAGCAACTTAGGTTGGGATATCTATAAAATCGACAAGATGCTGAACAGCCAATCAGGCCTACTCGGTTTGTCTGATCTTTCAAATGACATGCGTACACTGATCGAAGCATCAGAACAAGGCAACGAAGATGCCGCGCTTGCCATTGAAGTATTCTGTTACCGTTTAGCTAAATCTTTAGCAGGTTTAAGCTGTGGTCTACCACGTATTGACGGTTTATTCTTTACCGGTGGTATTGGTGAAAACTCTGCCTACATTCGTGAAAAAACGGTTTCATACTTACCGCACTTTGGTTTCAACCTGAGTAAAGAATTAAATGACAACTTAAAACGCGGTACGGAAGGTCGTATTGACCACGGAACTGGCCCACAAATTTGGGTTGTTCCAACCGATGAAGAAGGCCGTATTGCCAAAGAAACTGAGCATGTTGTAGACGAGGTGACAGCGTCTGCTACAAAAAAGTCTGATGCTGAAGCTGCGATTGCATAAGCAATCGCATCATCCCCTTCGCTTTCAATATTAATTTTTAGCTTTAATTTAGACACCGTATGAAAACAATTTTACTCGTGCCAACTGGGGAAGGTGTAGGTTTAACATCTGCATGCTTAGGTTTAATTTATGCTTTGGAATGCCAAGGGGTCAAAGCAGGTTTTCTGAAACCATTTTCACAAGAAAATGTCGCAGATACTGTAGACCGTACAACGGCTCTTTATCGTCATTTATTTAATAATGAAACGGTAGAACCCATTCATCATGCCACCATCGTGAAACAACTGAGTCATGATGAAAGTGATGAATTGCTCGAAGAAGCAGTTCGTTTGCACCGTGAAATTGCAAAAAAGCATGATCTGATTATTGTTGAAGGCTTGGTTCCAAACAGCCGAGATAACTTTGCCTCAGAACTCAACGCGACATTAGCAAAAGCTCTTGATGCTAAAGTAATTATTGTCAGCACAGCAGATATTCAAAATGCCACGAAAACTGCTGAGAAAATTGACAGTTCTCTACGCCAATTCGGTGGTGCAGCATCTGAACGTACTGCGGGCGTTTTGTTTATGCGCACACGTGGTTTGCCAGAAGAATCTGCGCAAATTCCTGTCACGCTTGATCCAAATCTGCGTTTAATCAGTGATACCAATAAATTTGTACTCGAATTACAACAAAGTAATCCGCAAATTGGTTCTACACAGCTACCTGTCATTGGCCTCGTTCCATTTAGTAATACGCTCAGCGTACCGCGCATGTCTGACTTGGCGACGCATATTCAATCAGAATGGATTAACCAAGGCGATGCTGCTCATCGACGCGTACTACATAGCAGCTTAGTTGCCTCTAATATTGAACATGAACTTCACAAATTTGTGGCAGGTGAACTGATTATCAGCGCCTCTGACCGTATTGATGTATTGTTGGCTTCTAGCCTTGCAAGTAGCAATGGTATTCCACTTGCCGGTTTGGTTTTGACTGAACACCATCAACCGAACCCACAAGTTTTGGATTTCTGCCAAACCGCGATTAAGCAAGGCTTACCGATTTTACATACGCCTTTAAGCACTTTTGAAACGGCACAACAACTTTCAAATTTAGGCAATGAAATTCCTGTCGATGACGTCGAACGTGCAGAGCAAGTGACTCGCTTTGTTTCAAGCCACATCAATGCTGAATGGATTACTGAAGTATTAAATGGTTCATATCAACCACGCTTGTCCCCTTCTGCATTCCGTCATGAATTGGTACAAAAATCGATTGCTGCGAAAAAACGGATTGTTTTACCTGAAGGTGATGAACCACGGACCATCCAAGCGGCTGCCATTTGTCAATCTCGTGGCATTGCACACTGTATTTTATTGGCAAAACCTGAAGCCGTAATTGAAGTTGCAAAAGCACGTAACATCGAACTTCCACATGATTTGGAAATCATTGATCCAGATCTGATTCGTGAAAACTATGTGCCGAAAATGGTTGAGCTGCGCAAAGGCAAACTCAATGATCTACAAGCACGCGAACAGCTACAAGATACCGTGGTTTTAGGCACCATGATGCTTGCACTTGATCAGGTGGATGGCTTAGTCTCAGGCGCAGTACATACTACGGCAAATACTGTACGTCCTGCATTCCAATTGATTAAGACTGCACCTGATTATTCATTGGTTTCTTCTGTATTCTTTATGCTGTTACCAGATGAAGTTTATGTATATGGTGACTGTGCAATTAATCCAGATCCAAATGCAGAACAGCTTGCAGAGATTGCGATTCAATCTGCAGATTCAGCGAAAGCTTTTGGTATTGACCCACGTATCGCAATGATTTCGTATTCAACAGGTACTTCTGGTGCAGGTGCAGATGTCGAAAAAGTGGCTGAAGCAACACGTATTGCCAAAGAACGCCGCCCAGACTTACTTATTGATGGCCCGCTTCAATACGATGCTGCATCGGTGGAAAGTGTGGGACGCTCTAAAGCACCTGACTCGAAAGTGGCTGGTCGTGCCAATGTGTTTATCTTCCCGGACTTAAATACAGGTAATACTACATATAAAGCAGTTCAACGTTCTGCAAATGTAGTCAGTGTTGGCCCAATGCTGCAAGGTTTAAACAAGCCTGTAAATGACTTGTCTCGTGGCGCATTGGTCGATGACATCGTGTTTACCATTGCATTAACGGCAATTCAATCTGAACAGCAAGAAGCTTAATTTTAGTTTCGAGTTCTAAACCACCCTTTCGAAAGATTGGGTGGTTTTTTTATTCATTCCGATTTTCCCGCATTTCAATCTTATTTATATTGCGATAATTTTCATCTTATTAATTCTTGTCATCTTAGAGTCAATATTATTGCTTATGGTATGAGCGCTTTTTTAATTATTCAAAACTTAGCTATATCATGACAAACTTAAAATTTTATACTCCATGTGCCATCTCTACATTAATATGGGTTTGCTTAAGCGCACACTCCATGGCCGCAGATTCATATCTAACACCTGACTCAGCTCCAAATAGCCTTGAAATATTATCTACTCCTCCACAACCCTATAGTGGAGATTTTATTCGTGATCAAAGTATTTTTAAACAATCTCAATATTTGAAAAATACGGCTCGCTGGCAGCAAGCACAAATTGATGCTGATGTTTCAAATGCACACTTAGGGCGACCTTTTTCATCTGCATTTGGCTTAGAAATTAATGAGAAAAATACACCTATTTTATTTGAAATTTTAAGAAAGATTAAACTTGATAGTAGATACTCTACTCAAACTGCAAAAAAGAAATATAGCCGTGAACGTCCATATGGCTATTTTAATGTCAGCACTTGTACTCCTGAAGAAGAAAATGAAAAAAATCAATATGTTTCCTATCCTTCTGGACATACAACTATCGGTTGGACATATGCATTAGTCTTAGCAGAGTTACGTCCTGAGCGTCAAAGTCAAATTTTTAAACGTGGTATTGAATTTGGTCAAAGCCGAGTCGTGTGCAATATGCATTGGCAAAGTGATGTCGATGCTGGCCGTATTATGGGAGCAGCGCAATTTTCACGCCTACAGGCAGATCCACAATTTAAAGCCGATATGATCAAAGCCAAAACTGAAATTAACCATCTCATTTCTGCCTCACACAAAAAATCTGATTAAAAAGTCAGCATCTTGTCCCATTGCATGGATAGTAGATCACATGCATGGGCAGTGGTTTTTAATAGATGTGCATGTCCAATATAAAAATAAAGCGCTTAGAACCATCTAAGCGCTTTATTTAATTTAGCAGAAGTATTTTGATACCGTTTTATTAAGATTCAATCTGCTTCAGTTCTGGCTTGCCGTAAGCCACTTCAAAACTTGCTACGGTCGTCATTTTTCCACCTGGTTTTTCAACAAAGTCTAGAACCTTTAAGTCTGTACGCATATAGTCTTTAAAAAAGTCTAAAGTCTGATAACCGCGTTGATCATTGATAAATTTGATGTGTGGATTTAACTTCAGCACATCTTCCTGCCCTGGACGAATTGGTTGACCATTGCCGGTAGAGGTTATTGATGTAGTTAAAAATTCAGTTGCAATCGATGGGCTCTTAAAATCATTCAAATTACTTGGAATATTCGCTGCAAAATATTGATGCAAATCTCCTGATAAAATTACCGTATTACCATGAGGTGCATTTTTTTTGATAGATTCAATCAAGCGCTCGCGTGCGTATGGATAGCCATTCCACGTATCTTTCCCAAAATAAGCTTTGCCTGATTTGTTATAACGCACCCAAGGCATAACCTGAATTTGCTGTGCCAAGACATTCCAACGCTTATCATGGCGCATTTGCTTCGCCAACCATTGCTCTTGTGCTTTACCAAGAACCTGCTCATTTCGGCTATTCTCAGTACGGCAGTAATCTACTTTATCAAACCCATCTTCTAACTGAGCTTTGGTGCATAAAATTGGAGAACGGTATTGGCGTGTATCTAAAATATTCATCCGTAGCATTTTGCCATAATCTAAAGTACGGTAAGCAAGGATATCTGGACCATTCGGCTTCTGTTTTAAGCGTACAGGCATATATTCGTACCACGCTTGAAACGCTGCTGCGCGGCGCAGTAAAAATATGTCTTTCTTCTCGCCTTTTTCTTCAATATCTGCAGCCCAGTTGTTATCCACTTCATGATCATCAAACGTCATCGCAAAAGGTGCAGATGCATGTGCAGCTTGTAAATCAGGATCTGCACGGTACTGTGCATAACGAATACGATATTGCAGTAAAGTTTGAATTTCAGGACCAATATGTTGACGTGCAGGAATTGAAACTCTTAGATCTCCAATTGCACGTCCCCCGCCTTTACCCTCTGGTCCTTCATAAATATAGTCACCATAGTGGAAAACTAAATCTATCTCTTTTTCTTTGCTCAAGTAGTCATAAGCCGTGTAATAACCCGTTTCATAATGCTGACAGCCCACTACAGCGACTCGAACTCGTTCTGGCATTTGGTGCGCGGCAGGTGCTGATTTTGCTGTACCTACAGAACTTTCATAACCAGCCAATCTAAATCGATAATAATAGCGTGTCATCGGTGCTAAACCGGCCACTTCCACATGCACGGTGTGATGCAAGTCAGGATGTGCCTGCGCCTTCCCAGTTTGCACAATTTTCTTAAATTCAATATCTGTAGCAATATCCCAATCCACTTCAACAGCTTCCTTCGGCATCCCACCATCTACAGAAAGTGGATATGGTGCAACACGCGTCCAAATCACAAAGCCATCTGGCCAAGGTTCACCTGAGGCAACACCTAATTGAAATGGGCTAATCGGAAATTTGGCATTTGCCCACGTGCTTACTGGACTCAGTCCAGAAAATAACGCTAAAGACCCGACTCCCATCAAACCCTTTAAGAATTGACGACGATTCGAATTAATATGATTCATTTTATTTCTCTATAAACTTATTAATAAATTAATCTGATCGGTTTTGGATTAGAAAATTGGCAGGGTGTAGGTCAAGTAGATACGACTTTGTTCCTGCTTTGTTCCTGTACTTTTTTTGAATTTTCCGTATTGAGCGGTAAAACCTAAATTTTTGAATTTCCCTTCTGGAACTTTATAACGCAAGGTATAGTCAATTTCAGACTCAGTTGCACAGCCACATTTACCAAAGTCACGTCCTTGTACTTTCAGGAACGATACATTTAAGCCTTTTAAGTATTGATCATTAAAGTCATAACGATAGCCATACCAAGTCGACTTTTCCCCAGCATTGGTAAAGTTCTGCAACAAACGGTTGGTTGGTAAGTAAATGAAAGTCCCATCTGCACCGTTGTCTAAACTGCCCTGATTCATATGCAGAAAATCGCCATCATCTCCAATTTTCTGCGCGCCGAATTGCAGCTGATGATTATTGAATTTGTATTTGAAATCCACACTGGCTGTCTGGTTATCTACTTTAGCGCCATAGCCTTTTTCACCACGCTCATTAGCTCCAGTCGCTTGAGTATCAAATAAACGTAAGTCCGTATTAAAACTCTGGTTTTCACTGAATGGAAATTTGTGTTTCACGCCGATAAATTGCTGTACATAAAAATCATCCAGCTCACCGGCATAGTACTGTAGCGTTAAATTTTTATTGGGCTTCCAGTCCGCACCGCCAAACATAAACCCATCACTGGTTTCTGTTGCGCCTTTAATAGAAAGCTTTGACGCATCTCGTGATGCACGTGGAATTGCTTTAGTGACGTAACCACCTGTTAAAGTCAATCCCTTTACATCTTTAGAAGTGACTTGACCACCTAAATAGGCAGATTCGAGCAAGCGAGCAAAGCTTCGACTTAAAATGGGTAAATTAGGGCGTAACTCCCCGACTTTTACATCAGTTTTCTGATAGCGCGCTTTTAAAGTGGGATATGCACGTGTCCAATAATTTGTTGGACTACCATCACCCTCTAAAGGAAACATCAACGAATTTTTGGCTTTATCTTTACTGCCGTCTAAACGTATACCTGCTGCCGCAGTAGCATCTAAACCAAAACCGACTTGACCTTCGGTAAAACCAGATTGATAACTCAATTCAATACCTTGTCCCCAAACTGTCGAATCTTTATCGTTAGGCTCTTGATCTTGATCAAAATAATAATTTTTAAAATCTATTTCTGCTTTACTATCTTTAATAAATTCTGCTTGTGCTGCCTGCATTGTCAGCATGGGGGTGAAAACCATACAGCAGATGAGTGCTTTGTAATTCAACGTCTAACCTCTTTGGTCCTTGAGAAATACTGCAATAACCTAAAGACTCTGTATGACAATACACTTGCAATCCCATGACAATTACATGAAAAATAAAACAAATGTTTAATATAAATATTTGATAATATAAAAATTAGAGTTATTTTTTTTAAGCACTTAAATATGAAAAAAGTTGACCATTAAAAGAACTGCAAGCACTCCATTTTTTGACTGCTTAGCTCTAAGCCTGATTTTAAAGAAGATTGCTCAAGAACTTTTATAAAACCTTGTTTAGAATAAAATTGAGTAGCTCGTAAATTAATTAATTCAACACGAAGTACAATTTTTGTATAACCTTGGTTTGCTGCATATTTTTTTAGATTACATATTAAAAGATCAGCAAAACTGTTTCCCCGATAATTCTCTTACAACCACATTGCAACTACAGTAAATTCATGCTGTTTATCAATAGTACCTCCAACCATGCCTACAGCTCTCATTCCGTCAAATGCCAATAGAAACTGGCATGGTCTTTTTTGCGCAGCTCTATCACGCCATTCAGAGTCACTATGAGTTTTAATTTTTTCATCTGTTGCTATAAATACATCAGGACTGTCATGTAATGCCTTGAGCTGTAATTTTTTCAGTATCTCCCAATCTGATTCAACAGTTGGTCGAACAGTAACAGTGCCCATTTTTAATTTTACCTGTCATCTATTTGCTTCAAATCATAACGTTTAGAATTGAAGTCTTGTAAAAAATTTGAAAGCAACAAAGATCATCGATGATTATCACACACACTGACGCAAAGACTAAAAATTAGCTATTACTCATGATTAGATTTGAAGATTTGAAGATTTGAAGATTTGAAGATTTGAAGATTTGAAGATTTGAAGATTTGAAGATTTGAAGAAGAATATTATTTTTTATAAAATTTAAAGCAAAAAAAAAAGAAGATAAAGCTTTAGGCTTGATCTTCTTGTTGACCGTAGAACCAAGTTGCTGCGATAAACAGAGAAAAACCAATAACTGACAACACTGGAGTAACCATATATTTCACACTCTAACTTTGATGACGTCATTATGTAAAAGTTTTATGACAGTTATATGACAAATATGAAATATTCAAAAATAATAAATATTATTTAATTTCAAAATCTTAGAAACAAAAACAAATCTTCTCCTCTAGTTATGTGACAAATATTTCATGAAATATGACAGTGAAAACGTCATTTTCAGGCTATTGATGACAGCGAAACACGGTGCTGTTTAAGCCTATTAAACTTTCGGCCAAAGATTAAGCGAAATACCCACACAACTGTGTTTTTGTCTTATAATTTAGCCCGCTAGCTATCAGCCCGCTCAAGAGATATTTGTATGACAACTATTATCAAGCAAGATGACTTGATCACATCGGTAAAAGATGCGCTTCAGTTCATTTCTTACTATCACCCACAGGACTTCATCCAAGCGATGAGCCGTGCGTATGACCGTGAAGAAAACAAAGCCGCAAAAGACGCGATTGCACAAATTTTAATTAACTCTCGTATGTGTGCAGAAGGCCATCGTCCTATCTGTCAAGATACGGGTATTGTGAACGTATTTCTTGAAGTGGGCTTAGACGTTAAATTTGATTTAACCATGAGCCTAGACGATGCAATCAACGAAGGTGTACGTCAAGGTTATCTTGAAAACTCAAACATTCTTCGTGCATCAGTATTAGCTGATCCTGCTTTTGGTCGTAAAAATACCAAAGACAACACCCCTGCTGTAATTCACTACAAACTCGTTCCGGGTAATAAAGTTGATATTACTGTTGCTGCTAAAGGTGGTGGTTCAGAAAATAAATCTAAGCTTGCAATGCTTAACCCTTCTGACTCTATCGTAGATTGGGTACTTAAAACTGTTCCAACAATGGGTGCAGGTTGGTGTCCTCCTGGTATGCTCGGTATCGGTATTGGTGGTACTGCTGAAAAAGCCATGATGCTTGCAAAAGAAGCATTGATGGAAGAAATCAACATGGACGAACTCCTTCGTCGTGGCCCACAAAACCAAATCGAAGAACTTCGTATCGAAATCTTCGAAAAAGTAAATGCTTTAGGTATTGGTGCTCAAGGTCTTGGCGGTTTAACCACTGTTCTTGATATCAAAATCAAAGATTACCCATGTCACGCTGCGGGTAAACCAGTAGGTATGATTCCTAACTGTGCTGCAACTCGTCATGCGCATTTCCAATTAGACGGTTCAGGTGTAGCGCATATCCAAGCGCCTAGCCTTGAAGACTACCCTGCAGTGACTTGGGATTCATCAACGTCTAAACGTGTTGACTTAGATAACATCACTCAAGAAGAAATGAACTCTTGGCAACCAGGTGACACACTACTTCTTAACGGTACAATCTATACAGGTCGTGACGCTGCGCACAAACGTATGGTTGACATGTTAAACAAAGGTGAAGAACTTCCAGTTGACCTAAAAGGTAAATTTATTTACTACGTTGGCCCTGTTGATCCAGTCGGTGACGAAGTCGTTGGTCCTGCTGGCCCAACAACTGCAACTCGTATGGATAAGTTCACACGTCAAGTGCTTGAAGCAACTGGCATGTTCGGTATGATTGGTAAAGCGGATCGTGGTCCTGCTGCTGTTGAAGCTATCAAAGACAACAAAGCAACTTACCTCATGGCTGTTGGTGGTGCTGCTTACTTAGTATCGAAAGCGATTCGTGAAGCTGAAGTGGTTGCTTTCGCTGACTTAGGTATGGAAGCGATCTACAAATTTGTTGTAAAAGACATGCCTGTATCTGTAGCTGTTGACGTAAATGGTACTTCTGTTCACGCAACAGCACCAAAAATCTGGCAAGCAAAAATTGGTAAAATCCCAGTAGTTGATGCTGCTGCGAACTAATTTCGCCACATTCAAGAGCTAAAAAGCACCCCATCGGGTGCTTTTTTAATGTCAATATTTAGGCTGTTTGTTGAATGACATTCGGTATTTAATATTTTCACACACTCAAAAACACGAGCTAATTACATTACCAAGTTAATGGATTCCACAGTTTAAAAGGCTTGGTCAACTGCACATCTTCCGCAGGATCATAATGAGGTGCTTTCAACTTCTGCGCACTTTTCCGCACTTTTCCAGTGTTTTGATCTTCTGCCACAAAGTTAAAACTGTTGGATTTCAACTCTGTAAATGCGATTTCATTTCGACCAATTTTTTCAGGCATGAGCAACAATGGCCCTGAAACCGTTCTTTTACTGGATAAATTCTCTTCATCATATTTAATGAAGTAAGTTAGACCTGCTTCAACATCAAAGTCTAAATATTTAGGTTTTTGAAAATGATTCACCCCCAAAGGGCGACTGGACGATAAGCGGTAATTCCCTGCCGGTAACTCCACCCAGTAATAATGATTATTCAATAAACTTGGAATACGCTCACTGTTCAGAAATAAGCTGCTGGCCACAATTTCTTGACGATTCCATTTACTGTCTGGACGATATAAATACACCATCGCTGCTTGATCATGCTGAGCTTTCACTTCTTGAAAATGTCGGCCTTGTTTCTGATTGACCCAACCACCAATGGTAAACATACCCAATCGATATTGCTCAATATGACCCGGTGTACTTTCAGGATCCACAGGCTTTAATGTCGAAGCCAATGACGTTTGCTCAATGGCTGATTTTCCATGACAACCCAGCAGCGCTACACTGCTTAAAAGTAGAATTGCAACTCCACGCATGATTATCCCTCACTGCGTCTTTTTTTATTTTTACACTTTTGTTTTCAGTTTTTTACATTCAGGCATCCACGCCATCCTGCTGAGATTAACATTCTGCTTTTATTTTTGGAAATAAAAAACGTGTGCAAATCTTGGATTTACACACGTTTCAGACGAATAGCGCTTAAGCAGATTTAGAGTTCACAACTTTTAAATCTGACTTCGGTGCAGCTTCTTCAGTTTTCTTTGGTTGACGTTCTGATTTAAATTCAGGTTCCGCTTCACCATTAATCACCGCTTCATTGATGACAACCGTACCCACATCTGAACGACTTGGTAGGTCATACATCGTTTCAAGCAATGAATTTTCTAAAATCGAACGTAGACCACGCGCACCCGTATTACGGTCAAGGGCTTTTTTAGCCACGGCACGTAATGCTGAGTCTTCAAATACAAGGTCAACATTTTCCATTTCAAATAAATATTGGTACTGACGTGTCAATGCATTTTTTGGTTCTGTCAGAATCTGCATCAATGCTTCTTCGTCGAGTTCTTCCAAGGTTGCAATGACTGGCAAACGACCAATAAATTCAGGAATCAGACCGAATTTAACCAAATCTGTCGCTTCAACTTGGCGGAATAAGTCAGATAATTTTTTAGTTTCATCTTTCTTACGCACTTCAGCCGTAAAGCCAATACCACCTTTTTCCTGACGCTGCTGTACGATTTTCTCTAGACCAGAGAATGCGCCACCACAGATAAACAGGATATTTGAAGTATCAATTTGAATAAATTCTTGCTGCGGATGCTTACGACCACCTTGAGGCGGAATCGACGCAACCGTACCTTCGATCATTTTCAATAACGCTTGCTGAACACCCTCACCCGATACATCACGAGTAATCGATGGGTTTTCAGACTTGCGGGTAATTTTGTCGATTTCATCGATATAGATAATGCCCTTTTGCGCTTTTTCTACATCGTAATCGGCTTTTTGAAGGAGTTTTTGAACAATGTTCTCAACGTCTTCACCCACATAACCGGCTTCAGTTAAAGTCGTTGCATCTGCCATCGCAAATGGCACATCTAAAAGACGCGCAAGTGTCTGAGCAAGCAGTGTTTTACCTGAACCTGTTGGTCCAACCAACATGATGTTACTTTTCGAAATCTCTACACCGTCTTCTGGTTTTTTACCACTGGTGCCAACTTTTAGGCGTTTATAGTGGTTGTATACCGCAACAGAGAGGGTCTTTTTCGCAACATCTTGACCAATCACATATTGGTCAAGCGCAGCACGGATTTCATGCGGTTTTGGTAAAGGACGAGTTGCCCAGTCATTTGATTCAACTTGCTGACTGGTCTGAACTAGGTCAAGACATACGTCCACACACTCATTACAGATGTACGCGTCCTCACCTGCAATCAGTTTCCCGACTTCAGACTGCGTTTTACCGCAAAATGAACAATGCTTTTGTCCTTGAGGATGTTCGGACATATTCACTCCAATAATTAATTCTTTAAAACTTATGGGCGTTTAGATAAAACTTCGTCCACAAGACCGTATTCTTTCGCAGCTTGCGCTGTCATAAAATTGTCACGGTCAGTATCTCGAGCAACAGTTTCGTAGTCTTGACCACTATGCTCTGCCATTAAACGATTTAAACGTTCTTTGATGAATAGAATTTCACGTGCATGAATTTCAATGTCAGATGCCTGACCACGGAAACCACCGAGTGGTTGGTGAATCATGACACGGGCATTTTCAAGACAGTAACGTTTGCCTTTAGCACCGGCATTAAGCAGGAATGCACCCATCGATGCTGCTTGCCCCATGCAGTAAGTCACAACATCAGGTTTAATAAATTGCATGGTATCGTAAATCGCCATACCTGCAGTAACCGAACCGCCTGGTGAGTTGATATATAAATGAATATCTTTATCTGGGTTTTCTGCTTCTAAGAACAACATTTGGGCAACAATCAAATTTGCCATGTTGTCTTCAACTTCACCGGTTAAAAAAATCACACGTTCACGCAAAAGGCGTGAATAAATATCAAAAGAACGCTCGCCACGAGATGACTGTTCTACCACCATTGGCACTAGTGCGTTTTCAATTGTTGGAACATACATACGTTATTTATTCCTAAATTTTTCTGACTCAACCCATAATTCACAATATGAGGGATATTTGTCGAAATTGCAAAAGATTCCCAATTAAATAACAGATATTTTTTTCATAAGCATTGTGAAATCAGGACAACTTATTTGGGGGCAAATTTCGATAAAAAAAGGCGCTTAATGCGCCTTTTTTTGAAAGCTAGAAATTAGCCTTGTTGACGAGCTTGTTGCTCTTTCAATAAGTCTTCATAGCTCACTGTTGTATCAGTTACTTTAGCAGAAGCTAAGATGTGATCGACAACTTGGTCTTCTAGAATAACAGCTTCGATTTGAGCACGTTGCTGTTTATCGTTGTTGAAGTATTCAATTACTTCTTTAGGATCTTCGTAAGAAGAAGCCATGTCTTCGATGTAAGCATCAACACGTGCAGCATCAACTTCAATTTTAGCATCAGCTAATACTTTGCTGACCAATACGCCAAGTTTAACTGATTTTTCAGCTTGCTCTTTGAATAGGTCATCTGGAAGCATGCTTGAATCAAACGCTTTAGCGCCTTGAGCACCAAACTGTTGAGTGAATTGTTGGATCATTTGTTGACGTTGACGGTCAATTTCTTGAGCAACCATTGCTTCTGGAAGTTCTACTTCGTTTGCAGCTACAAGCGCATCAAAAGTTGCACCTTTCACTTGGTTACGAAGACCGTTTTTCACTTCACGTTCCATGTTTTTACGCACGTCAGCTTTCAGCTTTTCAACGCCTTCTTCTTCAGTTAGACCGAAGATTTTTAAGAATTCAGCATCAACTTCTGGAAGTTTTTGTTTTTCAACAAGCTTAACAGTGATTTTGAATTGAGCAGCTTTACCAGCAAGGTTTTCAGCTTGGTAGTCTTCAGGGAAAGTTACATCGATAACTTTCTCTTCGCCTTTCTTCATACCAACGATGCCGTCTTCGAAGCCAGGGATCATACGACCAGAACCAAGAACGAGTTTAAAGTCTTCAGCAGCGCCGCCTTCAAACTTCTCGCCATCAACAGTACCTTCAAAGTCGAACGTTACTTGCATGTCTTTTTTAGCCATGCCTTTAGTTTCAACCCATGAAGCGCGTTGTTTTTGAAGATTTTCAATCATCTTCTCAACGTCTTTGTCGTCAACTGAAGTTGTTTTACGTTCAACTTCTAGACCTTCGAACTTAACTTCAACTTCTGGATAAACTTCTACAGTTGCTTCATAAACTAAAGCATCATCTTTCATTTCAGTTTTTTCAATGTTTGGCATACCAACAGCATTGATTTTTTCTTGTTGGATCGCTTCGAATACTGTGTCACGAATGATGTCGTTTACAACTTCTTGATAGATACCAGCACCGTATTCACGACGAACAACGTTTACAGGTACTTTACCTGGACGGAAGCCGTTGATCTTCACAGTTTTGGCAGTGCGTTTCAAGCGAGCTTCAAACTGCTCGTTAATACGGCTCGTCGGTACAGATACATTTAAACGACGGGCAACGCCCGAAACCGCTTCAGAAGTTACTTGCATGGCTTCCTCGATAATTTGTTAGTTAAAACAGTTTTAAAAAAAAGTGCCACATTATATGACAACAATTAAAGATATACAAAAATGGATTATAACACTATAAATTCAGGCATGGATGCCCTTCTTATTTTTAGAATTTTTCAGCTTTTTTCGAAGAAATATTAATTATTTTTTAATTCACCATTGAAAATGAGAAACTTTCTCACTATTATTCTTAATGATATTTTTTTTAATTTATTTTCATATATTTATCTTGTCCATATTTGGTATTCTTTTATGAGTAAATTTAATCTCAACCCTCTTTCCGCTGCTTTATTTGGGGCAATTGTAACTACTACGAGTTACGCACATGCTGAAACGACTGAATCTCAAGCTCAACAGATGGAAACCATTGTTGTTTCTGCAGCGGGCTTTGAACAAAAGATCAAGAATGCTCCTGCTTCGATTACCGTGATTACGGCTGAAGACTTAAAAAATAAACGAATTACATCCGTTGCAGATGCATTAAGTGATATAGAAGGTGTCGATATTAGCCCTACAGCAGGGAAAACCGGCGGATTAAATATTCGTATTCGTGGTATGGACGCCGAATATACCTTGGTTTTAATTGATGGCCGCCGACAAAATAGTACAGGTGATATTGCCCCTAATGGATTTGGTGAGTCGAATAATAGTTTTATCCCCCCTGTTTCGGCTATCCAACGCATCGAAGTCATCCGCGGACCAGCTTCTACTTTATATGGTTCTGATGCAATTGGTGGTGTAGTCAATATCATTACCAAAAAAGTTTCCCCTGAATGGACTGGTTCGGTCACGTTAGAAGGGACAGTACTGCCAAATCACTCAGACTTTGGTAACCAACGCGCTGTCGATGCATTTTTAACAGGGCCAATCATTCAAGATTTATTGGGCTTACAAATCCGTGCACGTAAAGCGGAACGTGATCAATCAGATTTAATACGTAGTGATGACGATGATACTGGTGCTGAACTTAGTGGCGGAAATAGCCCAACTAAATCAGATCTAGAAACTATCGGTGCTCGCTTAACCCTGACACCGCACAGCGACCATGATATTTCAGTTGAATATGAAAAAACTGAACAATGGTATGACAATAGCAAAGGTCAATTAGGCACTCTTGGCGCAAACGGTGGTTATGGTGATGCTCAAGAATATAATCGTGAGAAAATGATCCTCGCACATACTTGGAATAATGCTATTGGCAAACTTGAGTCAAGTATTATCAATACTCAAACAGAAACGGTTGGACGTTTAATTCCTGCACGTGCACAAGGAATGTCAACAGCCATCACTCCTCGTGTGTTAGAAAGTGAAGATACGATTTTTGATACTAAACTTACCACTCAACATTTTGAAGACCACCGTATTACTCTAGGCGGTCAATGGTGGGAAGCCAGTATTAGTGATGGTTTACGTGTAAAAAAAGAAGTTTCTTTTGAGCAATTGGGTCTATTCGCCGAAGATACTTGGTCGCTGAACGACAATCTTGCATTAACACTTGGTCTTCGTTATGACGACCACGATACGTTTGGTGACTTTTGGACACCACGTGCATATTTGGTATGGAATGCAAATGAAAACTGGACCTTCAAAGGCGGATATAGTGAAGGTTATAAAGCCCCACGTTTAGAACGTTTAACTGATGGTGTGGTCAATGTCAGTGGTCAGGGTCGTACACCAACTTTTGGCAACCCAAATCTAAAACCTGAAACCAGCAAGAACTTTGAGTTTGGTACATATTTCTCAACCAATCATAATTTTGACTTCAACGTTACGGCTTTCTTTAGTCAAATCGAAGATAAAATTATGACGGGTAACAAGGAAATTAGCTGTAATACTGATAACACAACGACTTCGGGTATTAATTGGTCTAAAGCTGACTGTGAAGCTTTCATGGCATCGGTTGGAACGCCGTGGGTGATGGATTATAACCGTGGCAAACCAGATTCATGGAATGTGACTCGTCCTGTGAATGCCGAAGAAGCTGAAGTTTATGGTATTGAAGCTGGTTTAAACTGGGCATTTGCCGACAATTGGAAATTTGGACTGAACTACACTTGGACTGAAACTGAAATTAAAGATAGCAGTTTAGGCAATCCTGTACTTAATGACACACCAGAACACATGGTCAATGCGTCGCTTAAATGGCAAGCTGCTGACTTTGTGAATTTATGGGCGCGTGGCGAGTATCGAAGTGAACGTGCACGTTTCACCTCAACCTATGACAATCTAACTGTAGCGAATCAACAGGTTTATGACGCCCTAGGTGACTACAAGGAATACGCATTATTACACGTCGGTTCAAACTTTAATGTAACGCCAAACTGGGATATAGGTGTTGCTCTGTACAATATATTTGATAAAAACTTTAACGATTACGAGAAAGTCGCAGATAGCTATTACAACCGTTATAGCAATACTCAGGAAGGCCGCCGTGTACAATTAAGTACAACCTTTAAATTCTAAATAACCGCATAATAAAAAACCTGCTTCGGCAGGTTTTTTTGCATAAATAATTTACGATTACTTCTTATTTAATTCACAATCATGTCTATATTTATAATCTCAATTAAACATAAAAAAACAATACATTTTATCAATATTTAAATAAAACATAGTCTTAATTAATACTTGTTATATCATTACATTAAATAGGACTATCACAATATGATTATTTATCGTGATTTACAATTACATAAAGATGTAAGAAAAAATAAGAATCATTATTATTCGCATACAAATTCACTATTCCAAATCGGGTTCGAAATGGCCTTCATTAAAACACGTAAGAAAATTGTTTCTTCAGCAATTGCTTCTTCACTTTCTGTTATTGCTGTTAATGCAATCGCACAAGAGCAAGTTACTCAACTTCCAACGATTAACCAAGAAGTTGCTGCTGAAAAAGCACCAAGCTTAAAAGTTGATAAATCTGCGAATGCTAAATTTGTTGCTCCCCTTCTTGATACACCAAAATCAGTATCAGTGATTTCTAAGCAACTGATTGAAGACACGCAAGTCACAACTTTAAGTGATGCTTTACGTACAGTACCTGGAATTACCCTCGGTGCTGGTGAAGGTGGCAATCCAAATGGCGACCGTCCATTTATTCGTGGTTATAACTCTGAAAGCTCAATGTATGTTGACGGTGTACGTAACTCAACTTCTCAAAACCGTGAGATGTTTGCTGTAGAGCAAGTAGAAGTTACCAAAGGTTCAGCTTCTGCTATGGGTGGTGCAGGTACTTCTGGCGGCAGTATCAACATGATTTCGAAAGTTGCGAAAAAAGGTGACTTTTTAGAAGGTTCAGTTGCTGGTGGAACAGATACTTATGCACGTGTGACGCTTGATGGCAACAAAGATTTTGGTAATGGCGTTGCTGCACGTGTCGCGGTCATGGGTCATAAAAATGAAAAAGCGGGTCAAGCTGATGGTGCTGAATACAAACGTGCTGGTATTGCCCCTAGTATTACTTTCGGCTTAGACACACCTACTCGTGCAACTATTGGCTATTACTATCTAAAATCGGATGATACACCTGATTCTGGTGTGCCATATAACAATCCATTTGGCGCACCTAAAACTGGTGAAATGGACTACCGCCCATTAAACGGTAACGGTAAGCCAATAGATGTAAAACAAGGTATGTATTACGGCTGGAAAGATCGTGATTTCCAAAAACAAGAAAATCACATTGGTACTATCAAGCTAGAACATGACTTAACTGACGATTTGACATTAACTAATACTGCTGTTTATAGCAAATCAAAAAATGACTATCTATGGACAAACCCAGACGACTCAAAAGGTAACTTTTTTGATAAAGCAACAGGCCAAGTAACAGGCAATGTATGGGCACGTGCAAACTCACGAGTTGCGGATACAGATGGCTTTACTGATCAACTGGCTTTAACTGGTAAATTTGACACAGGCTTTTTAAAACATCGTTTTAATTTGGGCGCAGAATATTCAGATCAAGAAACAGATCGTACCCAGTATATTATTGACGGTAAAAATTCGACCGGCTCTGCACATCAATCTTGTCCGGCAGATTCGATCGCAAATGGTTGGTGTACATCAGTGCAAAACCCTGACCGTGGTAATTGGACAGGCTCTTTAAGTACTGCTGGCGCAGATCTTTATAATATCGAAACTAAAAATACTTCAGTATATTTCCTTGATAGCATTGAATTACACCCACAATGGATCTTAGATTTGGGTGTACGTTGGGATGATTACTCAACAGAGCAAACGATGACTTATGGTGCGCTCAACAGCAATGTGACCTTAAATCCTGCTAAAGCTCAAGCTGGCGATAAAGTATCAATCAAAAATGAAAAAGACTTTATTAACTGGCAAGCAGGTTTAACATTTAAACCAACTGAAAATAGCAGTATCTATGCAAGCTATGCAACATCCTCAAATCCAGTCGGTGTTGATGGTGGTGATGGCTCAGAAGGTATTACTGCAGCAATCGAAAATCTTAAACCCGAAGAGGTTAAAACTTACGAGTTAGGAACGAAATGGGATGTATTAAACGATCGTTTAAACTTAACTGCTGCAATTTTCCGTACAGAAAAAACCAATACACGTGCAACAACTACAGAGGGTACTACAAGCAACATTGGTGAAACACGTGTTGATGGTATCGAACTTGGTGTTACAGGTAATGTAACTGATAAGTGGGCTGTAATGGCAGGTTATACCTACTTAGACAGCGAATTAGTTGACGGTGGTTTCACGAAAGTCGGTGACGACTATGTTGCAAATCCAAGCAATGGTAACCAAGTTCAAAACGTTGCGAAAAACTCAGCAACACTTTGGACAACTTACCAAGTCCTTCCACAGTTCACAATCGGTGGTGGCGCTACCTACATGGATAAAATATTTGGTAATGCTACCAATACGAAATGGGTTCCAAGCTACGTACGCTACGATGCCATGGCGCGTTATACCGTTAACAAAAATGTGGATTTACAGTTGAATGTAAATAACCTTTCTGACAAACGTTATTTCACTAAAGCCTACGCATCTCACTATGCCACTGAAGCAGAAGGTCGCAGCGCAGTTCTATCTGTTAACTTCAAATACTAAGAAAAAATAAATACCATAAATAATTTATGGTATTGACTCAATAGCCTCGCTTCGAGGCTATTTTTGTATATGATCGAAACACAAACATTACATTTCAAAAGGTCAGACCGTGATTCACCATATTCCAAATGTATTGAGTAAAGAACAGGTCAACTACTTCCGCACAGAAATGCAAAAAGTAGAATGGATTAATGGTCAAAAAACTACGGGCTCACTGTCTAAAAATGTTAAAAATAACCAACAGCTAGATATAGACCATCCATTAACACAGCATTTAGGTGACATTATTCTGCATGAATTGTCACAACACGCGCTTTTTACATCAGCGGCTCTCCCCCTCAATATTTTGCCGCCCTATTTTAACCGCTATGAAAATGGTGAAACGTTTGGTTTCCATGTCGACAATGCCATTCGCTGGATGCCTGACAGCAATCAAAAAATTCGTACCGATTTGTCCTGCACGATTTTTCTAAGTGAACCCGAAGAATATGAGGGTGGTGAACTTGTGGTAGAAGACACCTATGGCTACCACGAAGTGAAATTGCCTGCCGGAGATTTGATTTTGTATCCATCTACCAGTGTGCATGAAGTTACTCCTGTGACTGCAGGCTGTCGTATTGCATCATTTTTTTGGTTGCAAAGTATGATCCGTGAAGATGCTGAGCGTCACATGTTATTTAATCTCGATCAAAGCATTCAAAATTTGCGTATGCAATTGGGTGATGCACATAGTGAAGTCGTCAAGTTGACTAGTCTGTATCACAACCTCATCCGCAAATGGGCCGAAATTTAAAGCTTAAGGTCAATAGACATGGACAAACTACCAATGACTGATCACAACATTTTAGCGCCACTGACACAAATACCAGCTCATTTGCAAACCATTGCAGATTATGAAGTCGAGGCTGAAAAACACCTTTCTCAAATGGTGTGGCAGTACTTGCAAGGCGGCTCGATGGATGAACACAGTGTCCGTGGCAATTTGTCTCAGTTTGAACAGATACAACTGCTACCACGTATGCTGAAAGATCTAACCCAAGGTCATACCCAAATCGAAATCTTAGGGCAACGTTTCCCACATCCTATTTTTGTAGCCCCGATAGGTCATCAACAACAATTTCATCCTGATGCTGAAGCTGCAACAGCCCTCGCTGCCGAAGTCCTTGGCAGCAATATGATCCTCAGTACGTTTACCAATACAGATATGCGTGAGTTAAAGCAGGACAATCCTTACAAATGGTTCCAATTGTATTGGCAAGGAGAACGCGAAAAGTCATTATCGCTGGTCAAGATGGCAGAAGAACATACCTATACAGCAATTGTAGTAACCATTGATTCCCCGCATACAGGGATTCGTGACCGTGAACGTCGAGTGTTTTTCCATTTGCCTGAAGGCATGCAACATCCGCATACCCCTGCACATATCCCATTGCCTGAGCTCAATGATGGCGACCATCCCGTATTTAACGGTCTGATGAAAATCGCACCAACATGGGCGGATATCCTTTGGCTCAGTCAAAACACCTCATTACCGATTATTTTAAAAGGCATTGTCAATCCACATGATGCTGAACTTGCGCTGCAACACGGTGTGCAAGGCATTATTGTGTCGAATCATGGAGGGCGCGTACTGGATAGTTGCATTTCCCCTCTCACCGCTTTAGAACTGATTAAAAAAGTTGTGCCTACGGATTTTCCAGTTTTATATGATGGTGGTATTCGTCGAGGTTCAGATGTGTTTAAAGCGATAGCCTTGGGTGCATCTGCCGTATTAGTTGGACGTCCTTGCATTTATGGTTTAGCGACTGCGGGGGCTTTAGGCGTTGCCCATGTACTCAAAATACTGAAAGAAGAATTTGAGATTACGATGGCATTGATGGGAACAGCCACCGTCGATGAGATCAATAAAGATTATATTTTTCAAAAAAGCTAATTTTATAGAAAAATATTTTCCAGTAATGGCATCTTGACGCAAAAATAGGAAATTATTTCCGGAATATATGGACTAATATTTAGTTATACATTTACGAGCTTACGGTAAAGCTAAGTCATGTGAATCTTTACAGATTTATTTCGACTTTCGACTAAAGACTCCGATATTAAACTTGTAAATTGCTAGAATAGACACAATCTATATAAGTAGTACCTTGCCGTTTATCCACGACATTTATCCACGGTGCTATAAGGAGTTTTCACATGATGTTGGCAGATCCAAGCAAAAAATACCGTCGCATGTACCAACGTGTAGACTTACCAGACCGTCAATGGCCAAATAACGAAATCAATAAAGCGCCGATCTGGATGAGTACCGACCTTCGTGACGGTAACCAAGCGATCTTCGAGCCAATGAACATTGAACAAAAGTTTAAAATGTTCCAAATGCTTGTGAAAATTGGTTTCAAACACATTGAAATCGGCTTCCCTTCTGCATCACAAATCGACTTTGATTTCACGCGTTTGTTGATCGAAGGCGGTCATATTCCTGATGATGTGTACATCGAAGTTTTGGTTCAAGCACGTGATCATTTGATTCAACGTACATTTGAATCTTTACAAGGTGCAAAACGTGCCATCGTGCATATCTACAACTCAAACTCTCCAACCTTCCGCAATAAAGTGTTGAATGTTGATGTTGCTGGTGCAAAACAATTAGCGATTAATGCCGCAACGAAAGTCAAAGAATACGCTGCAAAACAGCCTGAAACTGAATTTGTATTCCAATACAGTCCAGAGTGTTTTACTGCAACAGAATTAGAAGTTGCTAAAGATGTCTGTGATGCGGTCACTGAAATTTGGGAAGCATCTCCAGAGAACAAAGTGATTTTAAACTTGCCTGCAACGGTTGAAGTTTCAGGTCCGAACGTCTATGCAGACCAAGTGGAATGGATGCACCGTAACATTCAACGCCGTGACGGTGTGATTATTTCTGTGCACTGTCATAACGACCGTGGCTGTGGTATTGCCGCTTCTGAGTTGGCCATTATGGCTGGTGCTGACCGCGTCGAAGGTTGTGTGTTTGGTAACGGTGAACGTACAGGTAACGTGGACGTTGCAGCGATTGCATTGAACATGTATACCCAAGGTGTTGCGCCAAACTTAGATTTCTCAAACATTAACGAAATCATTTCAATCATTGAAGAATGTACAGGCTTGCCGGTACACCCTCGTCATCCGTATGCTGGTGATTTGGTCTTCACCGCGTTCTCAGGCTCACACCAAGATGCCATTAAAAAAGGTTTCGAGTTCCAAAAGAACGAAGAAATGTGGGATATGCCTTATTTGCCAATCGACCCGAAAGACTTGGGCCGCGACTATGATGCCGTGATTCGTGTCAACTCACAGTCTGGTAAAGGCGGTATTGCGTACTTGTTAGAATCAAATTACAACGTGGTGTTGCCTCGCCGTATTCAAATTGAATTCTCGCAAATCGTACAGCAAAAAACAGATGAAGACGGTACTGAGATTTCTGCACAAGCAATCTGGTCATTGTTTAAAGACACGTATGTGGCGGCCAAAGATACACATTATGCGGCGAAAAACTACCGCTTACATGATGAAAATGGCAAACAAGTCATTGAGCTTGATGTCGAAGTGAACGGTGAGATCCAGCAATTACGCGGTGAAGGCAACGGCCCAATATCTGCTATCTTAAATGCCTTGCAGTTACCGATTGATGTCTTGAACTATGAAGAACGTAGCATCAGTTCAGGCGCACATGCTAAAGCCTTGGCTTTAATTGAGCTTCAAGTGAAAGGCACAGGTAAGTCTGCATTCGGCGCAGGTGTACATGACAACATCGTGACTGCATCCATCGAAGCGATTATTGCCAGCACTAACCGTTTAATTGAACAAGGTGTTTTGAGTACTGAACAAGTGATTGCTGCTGCAGTCTAATTCAATGCTATAAATATCAAATAGCAATAAAATGACTTTAGAAGGATACCCTCAAGTGGTATCCTTTTATTATTCATACTAAAGATTTAAGGCGAATTATTCCTGTGTCTTTTCCAGCTGACTCAGTGGGCTTAGTTACCCCACAAAAGTTTATTTTTGAAGAGCCGTTAGAGCTCGAATGCGATCGCATACTCCCACGTTTTGAGCTCATGGTTGAAACTTATGGCGAACTGAATGCAGACAAATCTAATGCAATTTTGATTTGTCATGCTCTGTCAGGCCATCACCATGCAGCAGGTTATCATCATGAAGATGACCGTAAACCGGGTTGGTGGGACGCATGTATTGGACCAGGCAAAGCCATTGATACGTCAAAATTCTTTGTCGTAGCACTAAATAATATCGGCGGCTGTAGCGGTTCTACTGGACCGACCTCTCCAAATCCTGAAAATGACAATCGCCCTTATGGTCCTGATTTCCCATTAGTGACTGTCCGTGACTGGGTCAAAACCCAAGCCATGTTGTCTGATCGTTTAGAGATTCAACAGTGGTATGCGGTGATTGGCGGCTCTTTAGGGGGCATGCAAGCTCTGCAATGGTCTGTGGACTATCCAGATCGTTTACAAAAGTGCGTGATTATTGCCAGTACACCAAAACTGTCTGCGCAAAACATTGCCTTTAACGAAGTGGCACGTCAGTCGATTTTGTCTGACCCAGATTTCCATGATGGTCGATATTTAGAAAATGACAGTTATCCTAAGCGTGGTTTGATCTTGGCCCGTATGGTGGGTCATATCACTTACCTCTCTGAAGAGGCCATGAAACAAAAATTTGGCCGTGACTTAAAGTCAGGTAAATTTATGTATGGCTTTGACGTCGAATTCCAAGTCGAAAGTTATTTGCGTTATCAAGGTGAGCAATTTAGCCGTAACTTTGATGCCAATACCTATTTGATCATGACCAAGGCTTTAGATTATTTCGATCCATCACGTGAATATGAGCAATCATTAAAAACCGCGATGTCTAAAACCAAGTGTCAATTTTTAGTTGTTTCGTTTACAACGGACTGGCGTTTTGCCCCTGCTCGTTCGCAAGAAATTGTAGATGCATTAATTAGCAATCATAAGCCTGTGAGCTATGTGGATATTGATGCTGAACAAGGCCATGACTCTTTCTTGTTCCCGATTCCGTTATATGTGAAAAGCTTACGTGCATTCCTAGGCGGTGTAAAACACCTGCAAGAAACACCGAAGGAGACCAACTAATGCGTATTGATCATCAACTGGCTGAACGTTGGATTAAACCAGATTCAAGCGTACTCGATTTAGGGTGTGGTGACGGTGAACTGCTTGCACATATGAGCAAAAAGCACAATATTCGTGCATATGGCTTAGAAATTGATCAAGAAAAGATTGCAATTGCAGTCAGTCGCGGGTTAAATATCATCCAACAGGACTTGAACTTAGGTTTAAGTCGCTTTGCCGACCAGTCTTTTGACTATGTGGTTATGGCACAAGCCTTGCAAGCTGTAGATGCACCAGACGTTCTCTTAAGAGACATGGTGCGTGTGGGGAAACAGGCTATTATTACCTTTCCAAACTTTGCACATTGGAAGACTCGTTCTTTCCTTGCATTAAAAGGAATGATGCCCGTTTCAGACGCGTTACCCTATATGTGGTATAACACGCCCAATATTCATTTATGTACTTTCCGTGATTTTGAAGCGCTGTGTGCTGAAAATAACATCCGGATTATTAACCGACTTGCCGTGAATGGGGATCAACAAGACAGTTTACTCAGTAAACGTCTCCCAAATCTATTTGGTGAAGTCGCAATTTATCGAGTGAGCGCTCTATGAAAAAATTATTATTAAGCACGACGCTACTGATTGGACTTTATAGCATACAAGCCCATGCGGATTATGTTGCTCCATCATCTTCAGTTTCTAGCCAAGCTGCTCAATATTCAATTATGGATATTCACAGCTTAAGTAAAGCTGCTAAAGCAGGTCAGCCCGGTGCTCAGTTTTACTTAGGCACTAAATATCAACAAGGTAAAGACGTTGCCAAAGATGAACGTCAAGCTTTTGCATGGTATAAGGCTGCTGCTGATCAAGGTTTATCTGCAGCACAGCTTAATGTGGGTCGTATGCTTGCAGATGGCATTGGGACTAAAAAAGATGAAGCGCTTGCTCGTCAATATTTCGAAAAAGCAGCCAGCCGTGGTGATAACCGCGCAAGCTTTAACTTAGCCATGATGGAAGAGCAAAAGAAAAACTACATGGGTGCATACCAATGGTATGAGCTTTCTACCCGTGATGGCATGCTCGACAACAAAGTGATTAGCTTGTCTGAAGGTAAGAAAACGGCATTGGCAGCCAACTTAAGCCAAGACCAAATTCGTCAAGCACGTGACCGTGCAGACAAATGGATTCAAGCGCAATAAGTTTTTGAATCTTAAAAAGCACCTTCGGGTGCTTTTTTATTGCCTGTCAACCACAGCATCTTGTTAAAATAGCCTCAAATCTTGTTTTATGGTGAATATTCACATGGCTTCAACTGATTGGTTATCTCAAGGCACTTTGGTGCTTGCAAGTAATAACAAAGGCAAAATTGCAGAATTTGAAAAAATGTTTGCGGAACTGAATTTGCCTGTTGAAGTGATTCCTCAAGGTCAATTAAACATTGAAGATGCCATCGAAGACGGTCTAAGCTTTGTTGAAAATGCCATTATCAAAGCGCGTCATGCGTCGAAAATTTCAGGCAAGCCAGCCATTGCAGATGATTCTGGCATTTGCGTACCTGTGCTTGGTGGCGCACCGGGGATTTACTCTGCGCGCTATGCAGGTGAACATGGCAATGATGCCGCTAACAATGCCAAGTTGCTTGCTGACCTCAAACCACTCCGTAAAGAGGGTGAAGCCATCGAAGGGATGTTTGTATGTGTCTTGGCTTTGGTCCAACATGCAGAAGACCCACTCCCACAAATTTTCCAAGGGATTTGGCGCGGTGAAGTGATGGAAGCAGCACGCGGTGAAAATGGCTTTGGCTATGACCCACTGTTTTGGCTGCCTGAACTAAACGTTTCTAGTGCTGAATTATCAAAAGAAGAAAAAAATAAAATCAGCCATCGTGGTCAGGCGATGAAATTATTTAAAGCAAGTTTGAAATAATTTGAATTGGAGTTAATCTTAATGCCAAAGATTAACTCCAATCCCTGAATAAAAATAGAATAATTATGGCACTTCAACCGATACAGATCATATGCAACGCTTGCCATCACACTTCAACTGAAATCCCAACACGCTCATTTCTTGGTTTTCAAAAAATAAGCTGCCCTCATTGCCATGCGCAACTAACCTACCCGCTCACCTCAGGCTTTCGTACCACTTACGTTATTTTTGCAGTATTGATCGTGCTGTCGATCATGCTTAATCTGTCGCAAGGTCAGGTTGGATTTCCAGGCCTGATAGGTATCGCAATGATATACGCCCTCGTGCGTGATTGGCAGATTCGAAAACAGCTCAAGTAGTCGCCCTTTGCGGGCATCTATAATTCACTTTTCATTTTAAAGCGAAAAAAGATGCAAAATTAACCCATATATACTAACGACGATGCAGCTCATAATCGTGCCTGAAGCAATATAACGTGCCGAAGTGCCTGTTCCTTGATAATGCGTTTCTAAAGCCACAATATTGGCTGCAGGGGGTAAGCAGAACAGCATGAACATCACCCCAATATATTTCTCGATCTGGGGAATCGGAAGAAAGGCATAACTCAAACTACAGATCACCGCGCCAACGGTGAGTTTCATCGCATAAATACGACTACTGTTCATCAGATCACGCCACTGTACCTTAGTTTGGCGCAGCCACATGCCTAAGACGCACATCCCTGTGAAACTCATTCCAATTTTTGCAGCCTGATACAGCCAATCTAAGATCTGATGTTCTTCTAAATGCTGTAATCCAACTATTCGACAGATACCTGCAATCATCAAGGCAAATACAGGCGGTGACATCGCCACTTTTTGAATCACGCTCGACCATGGGAGTTGGGCTGAACTGACGGCTGTCACGGCCCACATATTGCCAAAGATAGAGCCACCGACATACAGAGCCACCATCGCTGCACTAATTTCAGGGCCGAACAGTGCTAAGGCAAAAGGAAAACCCAGCCAAGCCAAGTTCAAATAACTGACACACAAGGCACGTAAACTATCTTTTAACAGCCAGCGAAATAAATAAAACATCAGCACGGCAACACTAAAGCTAAAGAGCATGAGCGCTAAACTGCCTGCTTGATAGAACACCATGTTGTAGATGATTACGGCTGGAATAAAACAGCGTGCAAGTAAGCTCGAGAAAATCGATTTGAGCGATGCGGTTCCTGATAATGATGCCAATCCGAGGCCACTTAAAAAACCCAATATCGGAAGAAGAAACGCCACTACACCACCCTCACTGCTCAATCCATGCATAGTAACACTGAACATAAGCTTCGCGGCTGTCTTTAAACTGCAACATCTTGGTCACTTCACTGTCATCTACAACTGCTGAAATGTTGTGCAGACCAACAAGAGGATAACAAGATGGCTGGACTATCCATTTGGCATGTACTGATTTTTGCAATTGTGGTGATTTTACTCTTTGGCACATCAAAACTAAAAAACTTGGGCAAAGATGTCGGCGGCGCGGTCAAAGATTTCAAAAAATCGATGCGTGATGAAGACGCAGCAAATACACAGCTTAATGAGCCTCGCACGCTAGAGCATGAAGCTCAAAATAAAACCAATTCCTCAGTTCAAAGCTAAGGAGTTGTCATAATGCTTAATATTGGTATTAGCGAATTACTGGTGTTCAGCATTATTGCGCTGATCGTACTCGGCCCGGAAAAACTGCCTGAAGGTATCCGCTTTGCAGGCAAATGGTACGGGAAAGTTAAACGACTGATCAGTAACGTGCAAACAGATATTGACCGTGAACTTCGCATGTCCGAACTTCGTGAAGAAATGCAAAAAGAAATGCAACGTATTCAACAGCTCGAAGCGCGTATGCAGGCGCAGATGAATGAATTGCAACAAACGCAACACCCCATAGAACAGACTGCGCAAAAACAACAAGAAGCAGTCCTACCTGACAATAAAAATTTATCCCCACGTTATCAGTACATCGAACGTGGTCAGAGCACGATATTTGCCGTGGTTACACCCCAAATGAAAATAAAGCACGAAATTAAAACAGATCAAGCTCCTATATTAAGTTCGACCGATGTATTAGCAGAATATCAGGTGGCCGTATGACAGATCTTTCACTGAATAATTCACAGAACACTGTGCCTGATTTGGAAGAAATGCCGATCACCAAACATTTGGTGATTTTGCGTCGGCATTTGATCAAAATTACAGGACTTATTTTGATTCTGTTCTTTTGTTTACTACCCTTTGCCAATCAAAGCTATCAATTGATGTCAGAGCCACTGCGTGCGCAGTTGCCGATGAACTCATCCATGATCGCAACGGATGTGACCGCCACCTTTATGGCGCCGTTTAAGCTAAATTTCTTTGTCGCGCTTATGCTCGCGATGCCTTTCGTGATTTATCAACTTTGGGCCTTCATCAAACCTGCACTGTATGAAAAAGAGCGGCATTTGGCGATGCCCTTATTATTCGGCAGTATCGTCCTCTTCTATGCCGGTATTGCCTTTGCCTATTGGGTTGCCCTACCATCCATCCTGCATTTTTTTATGAGTGTTTCCCCTGAAACAGTCGCCCCAATGACGGACATCAATAGTTATTTAAGTTTCTGCTTAAAGCTTTTTTTGGTGTTTGGGCTGACCTTTGAAATTCCCATCATCACGCTAATTTTGATTTTGATCGGGGTGGTATCTACTCAAACCTTGGTGGAGAAGCGTCGTTTTATTATCGTCGGCTGTTTTTTTGTCGCCATGTTTGCCACGCCACCCGATGCGCTTTCGATGATCATGTTGGCCATTCCCATGTGGATGCTGTTTGAGCTGGGTTTGTTCTTTGGCAAGCTGATTGAAAAACGACGTACATCTGCAACTTAAATAGACTGATGTTTCGACAATTTTGGTGAGTTTTACACCTAAGAGGCTGAGATAGCCTCTTTTTTTTATGCATCCATTTAATGTTTTGCAATTTACATGCAGCGAAATCCAAATGCCTATTTCATCAGTTTGCAACATTAGCTTCAAAGCATTGTCATATTTTATCGATAGTTTTATGTGATCAACTTTTACCCAGCACACCTTTGCCAGGATTTAAATTCATGACAAACATGCCATATAACGAAGATCAAGAACTTGATAACAACACTTCGGATAACCTTCATTTTCGTGACATTTTAGAACAGCGCATCAGCCGTCGTAGCTTGATTACCAAGACTGCGAGTGGTGCAGTCGCACTTGCATTGGCATCTTCATTAACGGGGTGTAATGATGACAATGACTCAGGTTCAAATAGCAATACCAAACCACCAGTTACCGATCCAAATCAAAAACCGACCAAGTTCAATTTCACACCGGTGAAAAAAAATTTAGACGATATTGTGACTGTTCCTGAAGGCTATCAAGCGCATGTGCTATATGCGATGGGGGACTCGATTAACCCCGCATACCCAGCGTGGGATGATAACAATGTTCCTTCTGGCCCGAGCTTCCAATTCCGCTCGGGTGACTGCCATGACGGTATGAGCTTCTTTGGTTTAAATACCACCTCTGGACGTTATGATGCCAAGCAGTCTGACCAAGGCTTGTTGGTGATGAACCATGAATACATCAATCCAACCTTCTTACACCCACAAGGCCCAACCAAAGTGGATGGTCGTCGCCCTGAAGATGAAGTCATCCGTGAAGTCAATGCACACGGTGTTTCTGTGATTCAAATTGAAAAAGACAGCAAGACTCAAGCCGTTAAACTGGTACAAAACTCTCCATTTAACCGTCGTATCACAGCATCGACCGTAATGGACTTTAAAGGCCCAGTTGCAGGCTCAAGCTTAGTTTGCACGAAATTTTCAACCAATAGCCAGCAAACCCGTGGTACACACAACAACTGCGGTAATGGCTATACCCCGTGGGGAACTTACCTGACTACAGAAGAAAACTTCATTGGTTACTTCGCTCGTGCAAAAGACGATGATGCCAAACGTAGTCCGGCTGAAATTGTGGCACTCAACCGTTATGGCCTAAAAGCGGGTGCGAACTCGCGCTATGGTTGGGAAACAGCGATTGGAAGTAATGAGTCTCAAGATTTATATGACCGTTGGTCGGCGAATGTTACCGGTACTCAGGCAGCAGAAGATTATCGTAATGGTCCAAACACCTTTGGTTGGATTGTCGAAATTGATCCATTTGACCGCCGTGAAAACCCAGTAAAACGTACTGCACTTGGTCGCTTTGCACATGAAGACTGCCGTGCAAGTCGCTTACGTGAAGATGACAACCTCGCGTTTTACATGGGCGATGATTCACGCGGTGAATACATCTATAAATTTGTATCCGACCAAAAATGGAATAAAAAAGATGTCAACGGTGGCTATGCCGCGGGCGACAAATACATGAACAACGGTAAGTTATACGTTGCCAAATTTAACAATGACGGCAAAGGTCAATGGATTGAATTGAGCTATAACGTCAATGGTTTAAACCAAAGCAACAGCGTTTATCCGTTTAGCTCACAAGCAGATGTTCTGACCTTCGCACGTCTTGCCGCAGATGCTGTCGGTGCTACCAAAATGGACCGTCCTGAATGGGTCGCTGTGCATCCAGACAATGGTGAAGTCTATGTGACCCTCACCAATAACTCGAACCGTGGTACGACGCATGCACTAGATGCTGCCAACCCACGTAACTACATCGACCCTGAAGGTGGTAAAGGCAACGTCAACGGTCATATTATCCGTTTCCGTGAAGATGGTGATACAACCACAGCACTCAGCTTTACTTGGGATATTTACCTGTTTGGTGCTGAAGCAAAAATGGCGAGCAACATTAACTTATCTGGTTTAAATGACAACAATGACTTGTCATCACCCGATGGGATGTGGTTCGACCCACGTGGTGTGTTATGGATTCAAACCGATGACGGTGCTTATACCGATACCACCAACTGTATGATGCTTGCTGCGCTTCCGGGTCAAGTCGGTGACGGCACGAAAGCCACGACATCATCTGGTCAAGAAACCATTGTGGGTGCAAAACTGAATGATGAAAACTTACGTCGCTTCCTGACTGGACCCAAAGAGTGTGAAATCACAGGTGTGACGATGACACCTGACTACAAAGCGATTTTTATCAATGTGCAACATCCCGGTGAAGATTCAGCATCCTATTCTGAACCGACCAGCCACTGGCCTGCATCACAAACCAATGCTGCAGCGACTTCTCGCCCTCGCTCAGCGACCGTTGTCATCACCCGTAAAGATGGTGGAGTGATTGCTGGTGAAGCGGTAGAACAAGCTCAGCCAACACAAAAAACCGCATAAAACACCTTTTTAAAAAAAAGCCGACGAATCGTCGGCTTTTTTATGGCTTTAAATGCACTTCTATCTGGGTGATCTGTCCTTGTTGCTCACCCTGCTGCTGTTTTTCTTGCCAATGCCACTGTGAATCCCGCATACACAATAAATTTGAACAGCGGGTGCCATACACCGGACTTTGAATAAAGGTTGAAGACAGCAAATGTTCCATCTCTGTCTGAATCCCAGTATTGGGTAGTAGCGCTGGAATGATTTTACGTTCATCTTCCAAAATATCCCACGCAGCGGCATCTATGTCCGCCTGTGGTTGTTGGCTTTGTAGCATCGGCAAAAATTCTTGCGTGAAACGTTTACGCAAATGTCGAGTCTTTTCCCAATGTTCAGTCATTAAACCATTGGATGTGACATACACCCCTTTGGCTAAGACTTGTGGCGCTTCACCGCGATTACTCATATAAATGGCTTGAGTGGCATCGCCAACGAATAAATTAAAGCCAGCATAATTACATTGGATTTGTTCCAGTGCTTGCGCAAAACGAATGGGCGTTTGCTCAGATTCTAAAAATTGCTGAATCAAAGCGCCACGTGAAGTGGGATATGTGGTCTGATCACGACCATCACGAAAATTGGTCACAATCGCCCAACGCCCTTGAGCGGTTATCCCCATCCATGTTCCACCAGACTGTAAGTCCTGCCCTGCAATAATCGGACTATCCACCCATTGTTTTAGGCCTGCCGTCGGTCGATGATAAAACTCATCACGATTCGAAATCAGGCAGAGTGGCATGTCATCCAAGACCTGCCAAGCAAAAGCCACAATACACATATTCAACTCTCAATATCTTTACACATTGAATGTACAACATTTTTCAGCACATTCAGCTAAAATCTGTACAAAACATAATGACAAGGAACAGCAATGCTGACATATCCAAATATCGACCCTGTGGCGATATCACTGGGGCCACTACAAGTTCACTGGTATGGTCTGATGTATTTATTGGCCTTTTTATTTGCATGGGGCTTGGCAACCTACCGTGCAAAACAACGTGACGGCTGGAACGCAGAAATGGTCTCAGACCTGATTTTCTACGGTGCATTGGGTGTCGTGATTGGTGGACGCTTTGGCTATGTCTTCTTTTATGGTTTCGATCAGTTCCTTGCCAACCCATTGTGGCTATTCCAAGTTTGGACAGGCGGCATGAGCTTCCATGGCGGTTTCCTTGGTGTCATGATTGCCATGTTACTGTGGTGCAAGAAATATAAAATGACTTGGTTCCAGACCCTCGACTTTATTGCACCCTGCGTTCCGACAGGCTTAATGTTTGGTCGTATTGGCAACTTTATTGGTGGCGAACTATATGGTCGTGCAGTGACTGACCCAAATTTTGCTTTCGGCATGATCTTCCCAACCGATCCACTTCAGTTGGTGCGCCATCCGTCGCAGCTCTATCAAGCACTCTGTGAAGGTTTGATTCTGTTTATTGTGCTGTGGTGGTTTAGTTCAAAACCTCGTCCACGTTATGCCGTTTCAGCTTTGTTCCTCATAGGATATGGTATAGCACGCTTCACCGTTGAATTCTTCCGTGAGCCGGACAATGGTCAACTGTTCATCGGATGGATGAGTAAAGGTCAGTTCCTGACAGTTCCGATGATTCTGATTGGACTATGGATGATGTGGTATGCCTACCAGAAAAAAATCTATGACTGGGGTCCACAAAAAAATCATTAATTTTCCATGTGGTCTTAAATAAATTGATACTAATTTATCATTCAACGCCCAATGATTTTCATTGGGCGTTACTGTTTTAATGACAGGCCCATTGGAAAATAACTTGAGAAAAATCTTTATTCTTTAAATCCTGAGGATGAATATACCATTGGGCGATACCACCATCACACCATTCAAGACCATCATCTGTATCTAGCTGCATTAATAAAATATGATCTTGAATTCCAAGCTCAATACGATTATCTCTTGAATGTAAAAAGTTGGCATACCCTCCAAGACGGTGTCCACCTTCGATTTGAAAATATTCTGTATAGGGCTTTTCATAATACTCATACGCATGAGCAATATCTGCATAAGTATTGTTAGTCTCAACCTGTGTACGATTAAAAAGTAATGGAGCAAAACGGTAATCAAAAAAAGTCATGTACTGCTGTACAAATCTAAAATCAATCAAACGACTAGGTGCCACCCACAATTGTTCTTCATCTTCAGATAATTCAGTAAGCGCTTTAAAATTTTCAACCTGTTGTAAACAACCCTGCTCTTCAACGACTATTGGAAAATACAAAACACGATGATTTATTTGAACATTATCTCGGCTTTCATCTATTCCCAAACCTAAATCTTTCATATTTAAATAAAATTGTAAAATCCCTTGGTCTGGAAAATTTTCTAGATGAGGAATTTCACCAAAATTAATTTGACCTAAAAATTGTAAAGGTTGATCTGATTCTTTGGATTTCGGATATTCAAAACCCAATGGTAAATAAGGAGATCCTCCTAAATTACTATCCCAAGGTTTGAACTCATCGCTTCGCTCTTTATCAAACTCAATACAGGTTACTCTTGTTGACTTTATTTTTTCTAAAAAGGGATGAAATTGTTGAGGTAATTGTTCAAGTTCTGACATTATTATTTCCATTTTCTCTCATTAATCCGATATACAACTAAAACTTACATTCTACAAAAGATGATTTATACTTTTATTATCTAATAACACTCTTTCAATTATGCTTGAATTTTGGTTTAACCCCAGCGTTTCTGTACTTAAAAAAATCCTGTTTTTTATTGCGATGGTCGTACTGACCGGTGTTCTGTATTGGATGGAACCCCTAACACTTCAAGCCATTCTAATGTTCATGGGTACAGGCGTCATTTTCCTGATTTGTCGTTATTGCAAGATTCATTTTGCAGCAAAAAACCCAACAGGTTTGCTCTATCGTTTATTGACGTGGATACCGATTGCACTGCTGTTGGCATTGGTTTTTATCAACATGAATAGGGGTGAAATTCTGATCCCGGGTGCTCAAGGCATTGGCTTCATGGCTTTGGCAATCTGCCTACTCTCCCCGATTTCTCTACTGAATAAAAACGAGAAAACTTCACCCCAAGGTAAAATTTAAATGCTGACGTTTTGGTACTCTGAGCGCTGTAACCGACAAATCAAGCTCATCATTTGTATCAGTACCTGTGCGCTTATTTTTCTATGCGCTGAACAAAAACAACTAGATCCCCGCTTTGCGGGCATAAGTTTAGCCATTGGTTTGATGATTAATCTGCTTTATAAGCTCAGACAAGACAAACTAAAAACACTGTCTCCGTCATTAAAATGCGGTTTGGCTAGTTTGCCAATTTTATGTTTAGTGTGCTTAATTTATTTTCTACCCAATGAGCAACGCTGGATTTTAGCGCTACAATGTATGGGCTTTGCGGCAATTGGATTATTTATCGTCTCGATCTACAGTCAGCGTGCAAAAAGGTTTGAAGACTAACCTTTTTGCAGCCATGGGCTGTTAATCTGCTAAGCGGTAATAGCTGTATTTCACATTTGGAGTTCGATAGACCGCATAACCCGCTTGACGATAATCAGATACCCAGTCCTTACCTGAATATGCTGCGATATGACCATAACGGCTACTTTGATTGCGGTCGATAATATAGATATCGCCTTTCTTAGGTCGATCAAACGCTAAATTAATTTTTTTATAACCAATTTTTTGTAATGTGCTGCCCCAATCTGCTGCGGCAACGGGGTGACCGTTAAAACGTGCCCCAGCGGACTCAAGTGCTAGACGAACACTGCGGGCACATTTCTGAGTACTGCTTTGGCGGGTAATGCCTTGTAAAAATCCAGTCAAACGATCGATATCGATACGCTGACCATTTCGGGATACCACATTTTTAGTCGCTGCTTTTTGAGTGGTATTGGACTTGCCCGTATTTTTACTCGCCTGAGAACGAATTATGATATTTGCCTGAACTGGAGCATGCACTTCACTCAAGTTTACATTGTGATCATAAGCCATTCTTTAACCCACACTCCCGCCTATATTTAGGCATTCAAAAATTTTAACGAAGGTGATATTACCGCGTAAATCATGTTTTTTCATGTAAAAAATGTAAGATTTCTTAAACAAATCTTCACATTTAAATACGACCGTCTATTTTTAATTCAAATAGATTTATTTTTGATATCAAACTCTTAATCAAAAATAGTTATTCAAAATCACCTCTTCATAATGAGAAAAATCACGTGTATTTTTTAATCAAACTTATCTGTATTTTTTTTTCAACGCTGCGAATGTAACATCGCTTGGTATGTAAACAATAGAGCTTAAGTCTTCTAAACTCATGCTTGATTTAACAGAAATATTGTCTCCTTAACACTTCATGTAATTGTTATTAATAGACGTCTTCAAATCAGACAATTCAGCGCTTGTTGCCTGCAAAATTTTCTCATCACCCAATAAACACCGTATGATTTTGTTTTTTTAAACCTGACCATATTCAAGCGCCCATCGCAGTTCCTTCCTCACGCAAAACAAGCTAATATGTGCCACAAGAAATTTAGCAAATTATGAGAGAGACATGCGCCAGTATTTAGACCTTTTACAACACATTCTCGACAACGGCGGCGACAAGAGCGACCGTACGGGTACGGGAACACGTTCTGTATTTGGTCATCAAATGCGCTTCGATCTTTCTCAAGGTTTCCCTTTACTCACCACCAAGAAAGTTCATTTCCGCTCTATCGTGATTGAACTGTTGTGGTTCCTTAAAGGCGATACCAATGTTCAATATTTGCAAGACAATAAAGTCTCGATTTGGGATGAATGGTCTACAGCAGAACAAACTGCTCGTTTTGGTCGTCCTGCCGGTGAATTAGGTCCTGTTTATGGTCATCAATGGCGTAATTTCGGTGCAACCAAAAAAGCCGATGGCCTATATGAACAAGATGGTTTTGACCAAATTAAATGGTTGGTCAATGAAATCAAAACCAATCCTAACTCTCGTCGTCTAATCGTGTCTGGTTGGAACCCAAATGAGGCAGGTAATGTTGCATTGCCACCATGCCATACCTTGTTTCAATTTTTTGTCCAAAACGGAAAATTATCCTGCCAATTATATCAACGTAGTGCTGACGTTTTTTTGGGTGTGCCGTTTAACATTGCCAGCTATGCCCTGTTAACACACATGATTGCGCAAGTTTGTGGTCTTGGTGTGGGCGACTTCGTTTGGACCGGTGGGGATACACATTTGTATGCCAACCATTTCGAACAAGCGCAGTTGCAACTGACACGTGAACCAATGGGTCTGTGCCAATTAAAACTCAATCCTGAAATCACCGATCTTTTCGATTTTAAATTTGAAGATATTGAAATCGTAGGTTATGAATCACATCCTGCGATTAAAGCCCCTGTTGCGGTTTAATTTTTAGAAATCCCAAGTGAAAAGCAAAATCCCGCTTTACCTCAAGCGGGATTTTGCATTCTAATAGACGGCAAATATTTCGGCTATTTGAGTTCAAACTATGGCATTTCAAAATTTAGAAATCGTGCACGTTGTCGCTATGGATCAGCAGCGCTGCATTGGTAAAGGGAATGATTTGCCGTGGCATATTTCTGCAGATTTACAACACTTTAAAACCATCACCCAAGGTGGTGTGGTGGTTATGGGACGCAAAACCTTAGAGTCTATGGGACGTACCCTACCGAAGCGTGTCAATTGGGTCATTACACGAGATAGCAATTGGTCATTTGAAGGCACCAAAGTCGCATATAGTATCGACGAGGCGTTAACGCAAGCTGTTGCTGATGTCGCGAGTTCAGAAAAACCAACGAGTTTGTTTATTATTGGTGGTGGTGAAATTTTTAAGCAAACCATCGGCATCGCAGACCGTTTAGAACTCACGCATGTTGAACTCGATGTTCAAGGTGATGCGCATTATCCTGAAATTCCTGCGGACTTTCAAAAAGTGGCGTCAGAACAACATATCGACGACAAAACTGGGATTGCTTTTGAGTTCGCAACTTACCGAAAATAAAGAAAAATCTTAAGCTAAAAGAAAAATATGCAACAGAGTGACCAACAAGCAATGTTCAAAAAAATAGGGCGAAGTATTCTTCATGCTCTATTTAGTGTGTTTGTCCTCTGTTCTTCGATTTGGCTCTGTGCCGCCCTGTGGATACAGCAACCGGCAGGCTGGTTAGGCAGCCGCATTATCATTGGGATCTGGATCGCTTTTGCTCTTAGCATTTTAGGCATCTATATTACCCAACACTTTTTTAGCCGTCGTAAAGATGTCTTGATTTATATTGTGGGCTTTATCTGTGGTCTATTTTGGTATTTTGGCATGGAAGCACGCCAAGATCGTGAATGGAATCCTGAAGTGGCAGAAATTCTACATTATGAAAAGCAAGGCAATCTGGTCACCTTGCACAATGTGCGTAATTTCGACTGGCATGCCGATGGCAGCTATACCCCGCACTGGGAAACCCGCCAATATGACCTGAGTCAAATCAATGGCGTCAACATCATTACCTCGTATTGGATGGGGCCGCAAATTGCCCATACACTGGTCAGTTTTGATTTTGCTGACAGACCACCGCTGACATTTTCGATTGAAATTCGCAAAGAGAAAAATGAAGAATTCTCTGCAATTGGTGGTTTTTTCCGTAAATATGAACTGAGCCTCATTGCATCAGATGAAAAAGATATCATCTATACTCGTAGCAATACACGTGGTGAACAGGTCTATTTCTTCCCCGTAAACATGCCAAAATCTGAAATGCAGGCGCTGTTTATTGAATATCTACATAAGGCCGATGAACTGCGGACTCAACCTAAATGGTACAACACGCTCACTAGTAATTGTACAACACTGGTGTTTGATATGATTCAAGCGGTTTCCAAACATCAGCTTCCAACCGATTACCGCTTATTTGCATCGGGTTATTTGCCGAATTATTTGTATGACCTTCATGCCATAGACCAAAATTGGGATATGAAAACATGGTATCAAAAAGCCCATGTTAACCCTCGTGTCTCTCAAATCAAGCAACTGAGCAGTGAACAATATTCCAAATTAATTCGACAAGGTTTGCCGCATTCACATTCAAATCCAAGCGCCAATCAATTGTAATTCTTAAATAATGATACAAATATGGCTAGCTTATCTGTGCGATATTTGCTTAGATAGTTGAAATGCTTCCACGGGGAAATTCCGATGCTAAAACAAATATTTGTTGCTGCAACTTTGGTTTCAACTTTAGTGGTGACAGGCTGTGAAAGCATGCCTGCACAAGACAACACCATAACTGAAAATTTAAACCTATTACAGAATCGTACTTGGATTGCCACTCAGATTGGCAACACTCCAATCAAAACAGCACCCAATGCGCATAATATTCCAAGCATTCAATTCGATGCGGCTTCAAAACGTGTCTCAGGTGCAGACGGCTGTAATCGTATAATGGGTGGCTATAATGCTGGCAAAGATACCATAACGTTTGGCCCGATTGCTGCGACACAAATGGCTTGTCTCAATAACAATGGGCTAGAGCGACAGTACCATGCAGCACTCGAAAAGGTAACGCATTATCAAGTTTTTGGAAAAACCTTGAAATTGCTAGACCGTCACGGCAATTTATTAATTCAATATGAAAGCGCTGTTCAACCGCGTTAAATCATTAAAAAAGTCTGCTTCGGCAGACTTTTTTATTCACTGTTCAGTCATGCCAGAGACATTTAATGCACATAAACTAGTGATTAGTATACAGACGTACATTGCAGTTTTTAGCTATAACCCCATATTAAACATCAGGGAACAAGATAGGATTTCACTATGCAACAAGCGGTATTTGGTGGTGGGTGCTTTTGGTGTGTAGAAGCAGTTTTTCTACAACTAAAGGGCGTGCAAACAGTCGTCAGTGGTTATGCAGGGGGAGTTACTCAGCATCCGAGCTATGAGCAAATTTGTGAGGGGAATACCCAACATGCAGAAGTCATTCAGATCAATTTTGATGACAGCCAAATCAGTTTTAGCCAATTGCTAGATGTATTTTTCACAACTCACGATCCAACCACGCTGAACCGTCAAGGCAATGATGTCGGTACACAGTATCGCTCAGTGATTTTCTATCAGGACGAATCACAAAAGCAGCTTGCTGAACAACGTATTGAAGAATTAAAAGCTGAAGGCATCAATATCGTGACTGAACTGAGTCCAATGCCAACCTTCTACCCTGCCGAAGAATATCATCAAAACTTCTTTGCACGTAACCCAAACCAAGGTTATTGTAATTTTTCAATACCACCTAAACTCATGAAATTACGTAGCAAATTTCAAGACCTACTCAAGTCTGAGTGATCTAATTAAACGGCATCTATTTTCAAAATAGAGACATAAAAAAAGCGACATTTCTGTCGCTTTTTTCTATCTTAGCTCAGTGCTTAGTTATCACTGGCAAAGGCGATATCGCTGAGTCCGGCTCCACTCGCACGCGACATCACTTGTGCAACTGTGTCATAACGTGATTCTTTATCGGCTTTTAATACCAATGCAGGCTTACGTTCTTGCTGACCAGCTGTATTTAGACGACTTTCTAAATCTTCAAGCGTCACAATATCACCATTCCAAGCGATATCACCCGCTGAGTTAATGCTGATGGTTACGCTTTCAGTTGGCAGATCAATCACTTCTGCAGTCGTTTGTGGCAAGGTTAATGGAATTGATGGGTTGGCAACAGTCGCAGTCACCAAGAAGATGATCATCAATACCAACATAATATCGATGAGCGGAATGAGGTTCATCTCATTCATGCCAGCATCGTTGTCTTCACCCAATTGAAAAGCCATTAAGCTTGACCTCCAGCTAAACTTTGCTGTGCAGTTTTCACGTCTTCTTTCTTCGCTGCAGATTCTTGTTGCAACATAGTATCAATCAATAAACCATGCGCTTGATCTTGCAATTCATTCGACAGTGTACGGTTAAAACGAACACAGATGTTATAAGCCAAAACCGCAGGAATCGCCACAGCCAAACCAAGACCCGTCATGATCAAGGCTTCACCGACTGGTGTTGCTACTTGTGCAAGACCCGCTTGACCGCTTTTACCCACTGCTACAAGGGCATGGAAAATACCCCATACTGTACCGAACAAACCTACGAACGGTGCAATTGAAGCAATCGTACCCAATACAGATACGCCTTTTTCAGCATTAGCTTTTTCTACCGAAATTTGACGTAGTAATGCTTGTTCAGCCACAGCCTTACGTTGTTCAAAAGCCAAAGGAGCAAATTTCGCTTTCAGTTTGCTTAGTGCATCTGCAAGGTGGTTATACGCCACTTGTTTGAGCTGACGTGTGCCCATAATACGAAGAACGAAGATCGTCCAAGTCGCAATCGACATTGCAAGTAACACGAAATACAGTGTTTTGCTGACTGCATCTGCATGTTGCCAATAAACTGAAAAGTTCATATTCGAACTCCTAATGGGTTAGCCGGAATCTTAATTAAGTTTAAAGTTGAATGGTTGATCAACTCGCGTCGGAGTTGCCACACCATTATCAATATATTTGGATAAACGTGCACGCTTCACTGCAGCAGTCACTTTACGGTTTACAGCAGCGCCACAAGTCGAGTTTTTAATCGTTGCTGATTCGACTTTACCTTCAGCACTTGCTGCAATCGCAACTTCAACTGTACACGACGCTTTTAATTCACCATCTTCAAATTGAACATTAGGTTTCTTAATCCAACTGACACCATTACCAATGCTCACAGTTTTAGGTGTCGGTGGCGCAGGTGGTGCTGGTGGCGCAGGTGGTGGTGCAACAGGTGCCGGAGGTGTTGGTTCAACACGAACGACTTTCGTTTCAGAAACCACAGTTGAAACAACAGGTGTTGGTGGTACGTTTTTGACCGCTTCAACAGTTGGTTTCGGCGCATCTTTCTTTTTCACTTGTTCCACTTTTTCCACTTTCTTCGGTGGAGGTGGTAAAGGCTTATCTACAATTTTAACTTCTTTTGGCTTTGGTGGCTCTTTCTTCGGTTCTGGTTTTGGCTTCGGAGGTTCTGGTTTTTTCTCTTCAACAATCTTCACAAAGCGAACTTTAATCGGATCTTTTTCGATCGGTTTAAGTTCTGGTGCTTTCATATTGCTGACCGCCCATAATACTCCCATATGCCCTACCACAACAGCGAGAAGCGCAGTAATGATTTTCTTTTTCATCGGGTTAGGTGATTGCATCATTGGAGCGGGAGATTGACTCATTAAACTCAGTTACCTTGAAGAAGCGATTGCATTTATTTTGTCAAAAATACAATCATGCTCATCGGTTAGCACAATTAAAGTACGGCAATAATAAATGAGAAGTGTTTTCATTTGCAACTATTAATTCGTCAGTTTTAATGACTTTTTTTAATCATAATATAAAAAAGGCATACCTAAAGTATGCCCTTTTATTCAAAAATTTATCTCGTTTTATTGAAATACAACAGTTTTATTACCATCGACAATAATACGATCTTCAAGATGCCATTTGACTGCACGTGCGAGTACATTACGCTCTACGTCCTGACCTAACTCACGCAATTGTTCAACGGTAAAGTCGTGACTGACACGCTCTACGTCTTGCTCAATAATCGGCCCTTGGTCAAGATCAGCAGTCACATAGTGCGCTGTTGCACCAATCAGTTTCACGCCTTTTTCATGCGCTTGCTTATATGGGTTCGCACCAACAAAGGCTGGGAGGAATGAATGGTGAATGTTGATCACTTTCATTTCCCATTTTTGAACAAATTCTTCGTCTAAAATTTGCATATAACGAGCAAGAACGAGTAAATCATTGCCTTGCATCAACTGATCAATTTGCTCATAAGCTTCACGTTTGTTTTCTTTGTTTACAGGAACAACCTCAAACGGAATACCGAAATTTTCTACAGATTCACGTAAAGCATCGTGGTTAGACACGACTTTGGTGATTTCACATGGCAAACCACCACGTGCATGACGCCACAACAGTTCAAGCAATGCATGGTCAACTTTAGACACCAAGATACCGACTTTCTTCACATCACTGACTAAAGCTAAACGCCAGTGCATGTTGTAACGCTCAGCAACATTGCTCGCAAATGTTTGAGTTAGACTTTCTTTACGGCTTTGTAAATTGTCCAATTCGAACTCAACACGCATGAAGTATCGCCCCCCTTGAGCTTCAGTCGCGTATTGATCAAGTGCGGTAATATTTGCTCCCTGATGATACAAAAAGCTCGATACAGCTTGCACAATCCCTGGTTTATCTTCACAGGTAATGAGTAAGCGTGCTGTGTTAGCGGTCGACATATTCATGTTGGTTTATATCACTAATCAGTTAAATTGAAAAAAGAGCCGAGTATTCTAACGCTTTTTAAAGCCAGACTAAATAGTCTTATTCAGTAACCTGATGCTTTACGTTTGAAAGACTTGCAAATAAGTCCGACGGCCCTAAAGTTTCGAGCAGTCGCTCATAGGTTTCACGGCTTTCACCACGTAGATATGCGCCTTCTAAGAACACCATTTGTCGCAGTGCTTGCCACACCCACTTTTCTTCCAAAGTGTTGGAGTCGGTAATATGGCCCGACATATAAAGGAAGTTGGTCCAGTTGGTCAGCACAATCCACAAGTTAATGGTCAAGGCTTCAATTTCAGAATCGGTCATCTGCATTAAGCCTGCATCGACAAAAGCACGATAAATTTTCTGCCCTTGTTGCATAACTTGACCGGCAAAACGTGGATACATTTTGCGGAAATCTTCATTATTTTCGACCAAGTGATAAACATCACGATGTAAAAAGCGATAAGCCCATAATTGGCTACTTAACACTTGGAAATAGCGAATTTTATCATTGGCATCAAGCTGACGATCATCAGGAAGCGCTAACATTTCTAGCGTTTCATGCTGATATTGCTCCATTAATTCCTTAATAATTTCACTTTTATTTCGGAAATGGTAATACAAGTTACCTGGGCTCATTCCCAGTTCAGCAGCAATATGATTGGTTGTCACTGAACGCTCGCCACGCTCATTAAACAACTGCAAACTCAGCTGCAAAATACGTTCTTTCGTTTTTAAGGTTTTGGTGTGAGACATCCTAAAACAACCATTTATTTCAAAGCATTAGAACACTAACACATAAAGTAACTTGACTATTTAGAGTATTTGCTCTAAAAATTAATTAATCGCTAATTTGGATATGGTCGTGCGACATGAATAGTCAAACAAAAACAACTTCAATGACACCACATTCTTTTGATCACCAGCATCTCAACAATATGTTGGAACAGCAGAAACAAGCATATTTACGTTACCCATTGCCTACAGCGAAGGAACGTATAGACCGTTTGGCTCGGCTTAAGCGTATCTTAGTTAAGTATCAAGATCAATTTGCTGATGCAATTAATCAAGACTATGGTAACCGTTCTATTGGTGAAACCAAGATTGGTGAGTTGCTCACATGTCTTGAACACATCAAATATTATAGCAAGCATTTGACAGACTGGATGAAACCATCCAAACGCCATGTCGGAATTATTCACCAACCTGCAAAAGCATGGGTGCAATATCAACCACTTGGTGTCGTCGGCATTATTACGCCATGGAACTACCCACTGCTTCTTTCTATAGGCCCACTGATTTGTGCTTTGGCTGCAGGCAACCATGCCATGATCAAAATTTCGAGTGCCTCTGCGGCATTCGGTGATGTGCTCGAAAAAGCTCTCGCAGAAGCATTTCCTCAAGAATTGGTCGCAGTCGTCAACGGTGGTGGCCCAATTTCAGATGCGTTTAGTCACCTTGCCTTCGACAAAATGATTTTTACTGGCTCGACCAATGTCGGTAAAACCGTCATGGCTGCTGCGTCTGAAAACTTAGTTCCTGTGATTTTAGAATTAGGCGGAAAGTCACCTGTATTGGTTCATCCGTCTATTGACCTTGCGGATGTTGCACAGCGTCTTGCGGTTGGTAAACTTTGGAATGCAGGTCAAACTTGTGTTGCACCTGATTATGTGTTCTTACCTCGTGGTAAAACTGCTGAATTTTTAGATCACTATAAAGTGTGCGTTGAAGCTATGTACCCAAGTATTGCTCATAATCAGGACTACACCTCGATTATTAATGACAAGCAGTACAAGCGCCTACAAGGTTATTTAGAAGATGCACGTGATCAAGGCGCACAAATCATCAGTTTTAACCCACAAAATGAAGATGTGGCCGCTGTACGTAAAATTGCACCGACTGTGTTAACAGGTGTCACTCCAGACATGCAAATTATGCAGCATGAAATATTCGGTCCGATCCTTCCGATCATGGAATATGATCAAATTGACGAGGTTATTGCTTTTATTAATAGCCGTCCTCGTCCACTTGCTTTATACTATTTCGACTTTGATCAGGCACGTGCGACTATGTCGCAACACGTACCCATTCAGGACATTTCGGACAAAACACGGTATTAACCCATGTTGCTCAAGATGACCTGCCGTTTGGCGGTGTGGGGGCTTCGGGTATGGGTAAATATCATGGTCCAGAAGGTTTCTTCAGTTTGTCGCATGAACGCTCGGTGATGTCGAATCCAAAACTCTATAGTTTGAAATTCATTCTTCCACCGTTCAATAAGCCGATCCACAAACTGATTTCGAAGACACTTCTTCGATAAACGATCAAGGCATGAACGATCACACCAGGTGATCGTTCGTTTTATGCAAAATCGCTTGTCTTTTAAGCGCATTTTTGATATAAAACGCCCCTTGAATGAATTCAATGTTTTTTTTGACTGGCCATACAGATTTGCTGTTGGCTAAATCAATGGAGTTACACCATGTCTAAGGTTTGCCAAGTTACCGGCAAGCGTCCAGTCGTTGGTAACAACGTCTCACACGCCAACAACAAAACTAAACGCCGGTTCGAGCCGAACCTGCATCACCACCGTTTTTGGTTAGAAAGCGAAAAACGTTTCGTACGTCTTCGTCTAACTACTAAAGGTATGCGTATTATCGACAAATTGGGCATCGAAAAGGTTGTTGCTGACCTACGTGCTCAAGGTCAAAAGATCTAAGGAGCTACGAACATGCGTGATAAAATTCGCCTAGTTTCTTCTGCTGGTACAGGTTATTTCTACACTACCACTAAGAACAAACGTACTATGCCGGAAAAAATGGAAATCAAAAAATTTGATCCAAAAATCCGTCAACACGTAATTTTCAAAGAAGCTAAAATCAAATAATTTTAGTTTTTTGAAAAAAACGACCTGCTTAGGTCGTTTTTTTTTGCATTTTTTTTATTCGAATTGCTAAACTTTCAAAATGCTTTTGGCACTTTTTGTGCTTGTCTTTTTTACCCTTAACTTAGGCTTAAGGAGTTTTTAGTGCCTCATGATGTAGAACTCATAATATTACTTGCTGTTGGCTTTGGTTTTGCCTTAATTTTTGGCTATATAGCTGCGCGCCTGCGACTTCCTCCCCTCATCGGCTATCTGATTGCCGGTATTATTATTAGCCCAAATACGCCTGGAGTAGTTGGTGATATCCACCTTGCCAACCAGTTGGCAGAACTTGGTGTGATGTTTCTGATGTTTGGTGTAGGTATGCACTTCTCACTCAGCGACCTAATGCAAGTTCGACGTATTGCGCTTCCAGGTGCAGTATTACAAATTGCAGTGGCGACCTTACTGGGTATGGGAATTTCCATGCTTTGGGGCTGGAGCATGGGCTCAGCGCTGGTCTTTGGCTTAAGTTTGTCGTGTGCAAGTACGGTGGTTCTCCTCAAGGCTCTCGGTGACCGAGGCTTACTTAACTCCGTGAATGGTAAAATTGCTGTAGGCTGGCTCTTGGTTGAAGATCTGGTCATGGTCTTGGTTCTGGTCTTACTCCCTGCCACAGCAGTATTGCTTGGTGGACAGCCACTCACAGAAAGTAGTGCAGATGAAAATATCTGGCTCACCCTTGGTATTACCTTACTCAAAGTGGCAGGTTTTATTGCCTTTATGCTAATCATTGGTAAACGCTTAGTGCCAATGATTATGCAAGTGGTTGCACGCTTAGGCTCACGTGAATTATTCACGCTTACCGTGGTTGCAGCAGCTGTGTCTATTGCCTTTGGTGCCTACAAGGTATTTGGTGTATCCATGGCACTGGGCGCATTTTTTGCCGGTATGGTGGTCAAAGAGTCTGACTTTAGTCACCGTGCAGAAGAAGAAACCCTTCCGCTTCGTGAAATTTTTTCGATTTTGTTTTTCGTCTCCGTCGGCATGCTGTTTGATCCACGGATCTTGATTGAACAACCGCTTCACGTCTTAGCAGTAGTCGGCATTATCATGATTGGTAAGACCATCGCTGCAATGGCGTTGGTGTTGTTCTTCCGTTACCCTATCAATACCGCATTAACCGTTGGGGCGAGTTTGGCGCAGATTGGTGAGTTCTCATTTATTTTGGCGACCTTAGGTGTATCTCTAAATCTCCTTTCAATGGAAGGTCAAAATCTGATACTGGCAGGCGCTTTAATCTCGATTACGCTGAATTCATTTATATTTTCAGCCATCGAGCCTATGCAGCGACTCATCCGTGAGCGCTCGAATTTGGCCCGTTTACTGGAACGTAGTAGTGACCCATTGGCCATGTTGCCGGATGAGGTCTCACAGGATTATCTGCGTGATCAGGTGGTGCTGATTGGTCATGGTGAAGTCGGTCGTCGTATTACCCGCGAATTAATGAATGAAAACATTAAAGTGGTTATTGCTGAAGAAAACCGTGAAATCGTGGAAAACTTGCGGGAAAAAGGCATCGCTGCGGTATCCGGTGTAGCAACAGAACCTGGGGTTTTAATTCAAGCCCATATTCAACACGCACGCCTTTTGGTCATTTCACCTATGGATATTTTAGATATTCATAAAATTGTCGATATTGCCAAAATGCTGAATCCTTCTATCCAAGTATTGGTGTGTGCGGAAAGTAAAGAAGAAGCTGAAGTCATTCGTCGTGACAATATCGGTGAGGTTTATTATGCCAAAGAGGAAATGGCGAAAAATATGAGCAATCATATTTTAAATCAAATCCAAATTGCCCATCACCAAACTCCGACACACTAAACTAAGTACCTAATTAAGTTCTTATGAGCAAAACCCAAAAGGCGATGTATTAAAGCATCGCCTTTTTTTAATGGATATAATTCAGTAATTTTAAAATTACAACTAATTGAATTTAAAAAACATGTTGATAAAATGAGCATCAAACGAAGCATCATTTTAAAAACTTCAAACAAGAAACGAGAAAAACATGTACATACTCTATTTAGGCCTTGCCATTATTTTGATTGGCGGTCTGGGCTTTCTCATCGCTGCATTTAAAACCAGTATTTTATGGGGTCTAGGCTGTCTATTGTTTTATCCCATTTCCATCGTCTTTCTGATTTTGTATTGGCAAGATGCCAAAAATCCTTTTTTCTTACAGCTCATCGGGGTCTTTATTGTATTTTTAGGTTCGATACTGATCTCACCTACTGAACTGGGCACAGTCTAAGTGCCATTTTGGGTATAAAAAAACGCACCGAAAGGTGCGTTTTCATCATGATCTAAAAATCAGTGCCTATATGATTAGCTCATATATTTAGGTTTTTCATCGACCACTTCGGCATGCCATTCATCCACTTGTTTTTCTAACAAACCAAACAATGCAGCCTGAATCATTTGCTGAGCGATCACACTCATTTGATCGCCCAAAATATTGCGTAATTCTTCATTGAATTGGATAGTCACCAAAGGCTCTTTTTCTGAGCCTGCATTACGCAATGCCAACTCACCACCTTCCAATTGAACCAGCTCTAAAATTGCTTCCTGGTTCCCAAAGAGTTCTTTCAACTGTTCTATAGACATATATCCCTCCATGCGCAACATGGTGATAAAGGCATCTGCACTTTGTATTACTTAGATAATCTTATATCGGGTTAAATAAATTTATTTCAAGTAGCAATAGTCCGATTAGAATTCCACCATCTCGTTACGAAATCCATCAATCAATTGGGTTAGATCACGATGCCATTCACGCAAAATAGCGGTATCTGGCAACCATGCTTGCGGTGTTTGAGTGACTTTAATAATTAAATTTGAAGACGTTTCATCTTCTGGCTCTGGTGCAGACGGTTCAGGTGCATACTGACACATACGATGTGCGCGTTTCAGCTCTGCAATAAATCCCTGCTTTGCCAATTGCTGCATAACAGTCACTTCAGGTGATACCTGACCTTTTTCAGCCATCAGCGTTTCAATCGACTTTAACGTGGGCGCAGGCTCATTTAAACGATAGTAACGCACCAACTCTTGTAAAAACGCAAGTACTGCACCATGCAAATGAAAAACCGCTGCTTCGCGATAAGCCTGAGCTTGTTGAACATGATCGGTCTGCTCGGCTTGCTGACATGCAAGACGGCTAAAATATAACTTTTGATTGGTACGATCAGCATGAAAGCGAGCAACACGAGACATGAACAATTCCCTAAATTTTGGCGTTTTTCTACATGAATAAGCTTAAACGGATTTTTAGGAAATTCACAATAAATATTATGGATGATCGATTTCAATTAAATAAATGTCACGCTTTGCAGGAACAGGCATATCCCAATCAATCATCCTGATATTTTCTAGACGCCAAGCCCAGTACCCTGCGGCCCAATAGGTCGCCTGCGCTTGCTCTACCTCTGTTTCAGTCCATGCATGAACATCATATACATCGACCATCGCCACTGCACGTCCAATATCTTCATCTCCGCTTTCATGTAAGTAGCGTTGATTTTCCACGATCACTAAATCTTTTAAAGGCAAATGTTCGGGCTGCCATGAGCGGACTCCAAGCGTTTTAAGCCCACACGCAATGTTCGAACCAGATGGCGCAACAATGGACAAAGCCGAGTAGCGTTTTTTCATAGATCACCGATAAAAAAAGGAGCGTTACGCTCCTTTTTGAATTTATGCTTTAGGCTTATCTTCAGCCGCTTTTACTCGAATACCTGCACCTTTGACTTTCAAAGTATTCAGGCCTTTAATCGCTTTTACAGCTTCACGACCATTTGGCATTTCGACAAAACCAAACCCTTTCGATTTACCTGTGCTTGCATCCATAACAACAACAGCAGACTCTACTGCGCCAAATGGTTTAAACAGTTCAACCAATTCTGCTTCAGTAACTGAACGCTCTAAGTTACGTACTAAAATTTTCATTCAATCTTCCAAATAGACAGCATCATCAAAAAGCATTTGTCTATTTTGCTTTTTAACTTGCGTGTAAATCACGTCAAAAATCTATTTTAATCGAGATCGATACCAAAATCTAAATTAATCGATTTTCTTTCGATTAACGCACTTTTTACGGTTTGCTGACGGGTTTTATAATGTGTTTCCAAACTACATAGGTTTCGAGTTAAATCATTCATAAAGTAACTTTCTACTTTACGCCCTTGCTCATCGACAGTTTCACGCGCCCAGTGGTTCAAGTTTTGCTTAGTCAAAATCAGTTCATTTTGCGCACGTGTCAGCGCCACATATAACACGCGACGCTCTTCTTCCACTTCATCGAAATTGCCTTGGGCACGTGCATGCGGGTATTGCCCTGGCGTGACATTCGCCACATAACAGACTTTTTGCTCCGTTCCTTTTGCCGAATGAATGGTAATTAAAGTCACGACATCACTGTCAGATTGGCGTTCAATTTCAGAAATGGAAACTGGATCGAGCACATACTCTTCAAGAAATTCACTGAGCTGTGTATGTTTGGATGCCAGTTGTTTCACCAGATCAAAATCACCGACACGGCGGTTCCAATCTTTTTTATAGTTTTCTTCCAGCTGCTCAGAAATCGCTTGAACAGCCAAGCTTACACATTCTTTGACCTGATCTTTCAACACCGACATTTGCTTCATCATCAGAATCGCTTGGTCAGGTACTTTGCCAAACTTTTCCAACTTGGTTGCAATGGCTTGCATTTCTGGCTCGAGTAAAATCTGCTGCGATAACTTACTCGCACTTACATCACCCACACCATTCCACAAGGTTAAAAAACGCATCCATGCAATATCATCTAAAGGATTGGCCACTACACGCAGCACACTAAGCAAGTCTTTTACATGGGCTGTTTCAAGTAATTTCATGCCGCCGATAAAGCGATACGGCACATTTGCGGCAATACAGGCCGCTTCAATATGACGAGCAGCAAAGCTTGAACGCACAAGCACCATATGATCCGACCATTTGCTGCCTTCGAGGTAATGACGCTCTTTAATATCAATGGCAATCCATTTGGCTTCATCCAACTCATTCGGGAAAATATGCATTTTCGGCTTAATCCCTTCACCACGATAGGCATCTAAGCGTTTGTCATATTTAATTTCGCTTTCATCCAACAACCAATTCGACAGGTCTAAAATTTCTTGGGTTGAACGATAATTTTTTTCAAGTTTAAAAATCTGTGCGTCGGGTACCCGCTCTTTGAAATGATGAATATTTTCAAAGTCTGCACCTCGGAAGCCATAGATTGACTGTGCATCATCGCCGACACAGAACAAACTGACACGTTCCTTTAGTGGCTCAAGTAAGGCCCATTGCAGCGGATTGGTATCCTGCATTTCATCAACCAACATGTGGCGACAAATTGAAGCGACATAATCGACCAGTCCATCTGATTCCGCCAAGGCTTTCGCCACAATCGCCAAGATATCGTCATAATCTAAAAAACTACGCGCACGTTTACGAGCTTCGTATTCTTTCATGATATCCGCGATTTGATCTTTCAACGCAAAGTACTCAGGCATTTGCTTTTCCATGGCAATGCTAAGTTTTTGGCGCGTATTCCGCGCAAAGGAATACAGATCACAGAGTTCTTTCGGCTTGGGCAAGTGATTGGGGTTTTTCTTATCATCACGGCCACGAATCAGGCGGAACATCATGAGCTGATCATCACGATCAATAATCGAAAACTGTTCTAGGCCAAAGGCTTTTGGAATGCGGCGCAATAGGTACATACAAAAGGTGTGAAAAGTTGAAGCACGTAACCCTTTGGCTTGCTCACCCAGAGCCAACTCCACACGAGCGACAATTTCACTGGCCGCACGGCGAGTAAAAGTCAAAATTTGAATTTGATTGGCAGGCACGCCTTGATCAATTAAATAAGCTGCACGCGCTACGATGGTTTTGGTTTTACCACAACCTGCTCCTGCCAAAACCAAGCTATGCTGTGCTTCTGTTGTTGCGGCTTGTTTTTGTTGAGGATTTAATTCATCAATCAGGTTGGCTAAACTCATGTGTACTCATCATTTTATGGATAGGTATAGTTTAGCAGATTGAAAAAAAATACATGTTAATGTAGGATCAAAATTACAACTAGAAAAAGATAAGTTTATGAAAAATTTTAAGCTAATTAGCCATTTCCTTCAGCCAGTTTTATTACTTTTAATATTTACAAATCATCCATCTTACGCAAAAAAATTGACTCAAACTGAATTTGATCACTTGATAAGTAAAAATAATCAGAAAGGAATTCAACTCCATGATGATCTAGCTGTAGCTCTAATTTCTGGCAATCATAAGCTTATATCCGATAATTTATGTGCAACTTATAAAATGAGTAAAGCACAATATGAAATTGCTTCAGAGAATTCTGAATTATTAAAAGCGAAACGGGCAAAAGAAAATGCAATAGAAAATATAAAAAACATTGAAAATATAATTCCAAAAAATCAAAAACCAATGGAAAAATATTGCAAAGATTCTCAACCAAATTAATCATATTTTCTAACTATGATTATCTTAAAACTCACTAGATGCATGCATAAATTTTACCTTGATTTTTATTTCAAACATCTCATCACATTTCTACAGCAATGTTCCAAATTTAGTTCCGCATTTTTTAATGCATCCTCCAACTTACAATCTGGTGGATTAATCCCAACAATCTGTGTGAAACCTAAATCATAAAGTTCTGTTATTTCCTCACCCACTAGACCAGCAAAGGCGATCACGGGTTTATTAAACTTTTTTGCAACCTGCGCCACACCAAATGGTGTTTTACCGAACTTAGTTTGATGATCAATTTTCCCTTCACCTGTCAGCACATAATCTGCCTGTGCTATTTTTTCCTTCAACTGAGTTTGTTCAATAACCAATTCCACACCTGATTGCATCGATGCACCTGCAAAAGCCATCAACCCAAAACCTAATCCACCTGCAGCACCTGCACCTGCTACATCACGTAAAGTACAACCCAGTGTCGCTTCAACCACATCGGCATAATGACTGAGGTTCTGATCTAACTGACGCACCATCTCCTGCGTTGCACCTTTTTGCGGGCTAAAGATATGGGATGCACCATTTTCACCACATAGTGGATTAATGACGTCGCTGGCAATGATAATTTCTGTATGCGCTAAACGTGAGTCGAGCTGCGTCAAATCAAGACTGTTAATTTGATCGAGACAACCACCACAAACTGCTATTTCCAAGCCATTTTCATCTAAAAATTGTGCCCCCAAGGCCTGCGCCATACCTGCACCGCCATCATTGGTCACACTTCCGCCCAAGCCAATGATAATTTTACTTACTCCGAAGTCTAGAGCAGCCTGGATCATTTCGCCCGTACCATAAGTTGACGTCAGTAATGGATTTCGCTGAGCCATATCGACAAGATGAATACCATTGGCTTTTGCCATTTCAATCACTGCGGTTTTCCCACCGTCGATCAAACCGAAATATGTCGTCACACGTTGATTGGGCAAAGGACCTGTAAGCGCTATCGCCACTTTTTGACCGTCGCAAGCACTGAGTAACGCATCTACAGTTCCCTCACCGCCATCTGCCATTGGCACAGCGATGACATTTGCGTCAGGTATGAGCTTTAAAATTGCACGCCGCATCGCGTCACAGGCTTGTTGAGCACTCATACTTTCTTTAAATGAATCGGGCGCAAGAACAAAAGTGGTCATCTAAATGCTCAAAATAAAATTTATCCTCAACCATAACGGTTTTAAAATAGCAGGTATATCTAAAAACATCAGAAAGGTTCGAAATGTCACGAATCAACCTAGGTCAGTCTGCACCTGAGCTATATAAAAAAGTTGCAGAACTTGATGCACTGGCAATACAAAAAATAAATGAAGCTGGCCTAAGTGAAGGATTAGCTCATTTACTCAAATTACGTGCATCCCAAATCAACGAATGTGCGTTCTGTATTCGTATGCATGCACACGATGCACTGAAAACTGGTGAAAGCATTGAACGTATTAGCCTACTGACTGCATGGCGTGAAACTGCGTACTACGATGAAAAAGAACGTGCTGCTTTAAACTTGATCGAAGCGATCACGTTAATTGCTGAAGGCCAAGTTCCCGATGCAGTTTATGAAGATGCTTTGCCCTTTTTAACAGATGAGCAAATCAGTGCCGTGGAATGGTTGGCTATTGTGATCAACACATGGAATCGTATCGCCATTAGTAGCCGCTATAGCGTGAAACCTTAACGGGTTGTACATATTAAAAGTAAATAAAAAAGAGTGCCTCAGCACTCTTTTTTTATTTATCGAATCCGCAAGCCGCTTACTGCTCTGCCGAGCTTTTCGGCACTTCACGTCGAATATAAGAAGCCAAAGTAAGGTAGTTGACCCCTTGGAATAAAATATCAACCGCCAAGAATAATCCTAATACCCAAAATGGCGCATCAGGCGACATTAAAATGATCACACCCGTAATCAAGGTCAATAGACCTGAAAATAGTGTCCATCCCCAACCTTGAAATGCTCGAAATAGCACAGCATTAAAGATACGAATGACCCCTGCAATGATCAAAATAATCGCCAACAAATTGGTCAGGACAATGGCCGTTTTGACAGGCGTTGTAAATGCATAATAGCCTGCGACCAAATACAACACACCAAATAGTGCCCAGAACCAGCGGTAGCCGCCTTCAAAAATTTTAAATGCTGCGATGAAGTGAATTACGCCACCTAACATCATCAGCAAACCAAAAATATAAATGACAGTGATTGTCGCGAATGGCAAAGCTGCCAAAAGGACCAATCCGAAGACCACCAATAAAGCACCTAAACCGAGATACCACTTACGGTTTTCATGGAGCTGACTGCGAATTAAATCGTTGCCTACTGTTCTCATGTTTTTTCTCAAGTTATTCGTTATTCAATGGATTATGCAACTTTATGATGAAGAAAAATGAAAGAAAAGTCCAAATCTTATCCACACTGCTGACTTAGACTGTGGATAAGATAGGTTTTATCCACATTATTTTTTCCATCCCACTTCAATCGCTGTGACGTCATTCACCACAGTATCAGCTAAATCTTCAGGCATTTTACTTTGCGTCTGTGAGGTAGGAATATGCCCTGCCATCAGTTCAGCTTTGCTTTGTGGAAACAAAGGCTGCCGCTCAGGTTCTGCATAACCGACAGGGAAGATAGGCTGACCTGTGGCCAAATCATATTTATCAGTTGCACCAAAAGCGTGTAATAACTCATGGGCTAAAACGATTTTATTCTGCGCTGTCTGTTTATTCGATGCAAATAAATTCACCGATCCAATTCGACCATTTTCCAAGGCTGTGGAATGTTTAAGTTCTTTGGTTTGGGTCGGATCGTAATAATTTAAAAATAGCGTGACACTCGAAACACCATCTACATTTTCATGCTGCTGCCAAGCATAGTAGCGGAATTTCAAACTCCATAAGATAATGTCCAACATGCCAGCATCATTGGGTACTTTGGGAGGTAAAACTTTCAGCTCGCGACCTAACTTAAAATACACATAAGTCGGTTGTCCTCGGTATTTCTGTGCCGTCATTTGTAAATATTGTTGAACATCGTTTAAATCATTGACAGAGAGCTGCTGTATATACGCTTGTGTGCTCTCTCGACCATCTGCATTAATTGGATGTAACAATACAAAGATCGGTTTACTCCAGTCTTGGTTTTTGTCTTTATAGGCATTGACTGCGACAACCAATAAAATCAGCAATAAACACAGTACCCGAATTTTTTTCCACATTCCCCAAGATCTCAATTAATTTTTAGCGTTTATTTTCAGAATTAAAACAGAACATCCTTAGAATGTCTTGCTCAATTTAAAAGCTCAATCGATTACTTACTTTAAAAAATCCTTGATCAAAAGACATAAAAAATGCCGACCGAAGTCAGCATTTTATTGATTTTAAAGCTTAAGCCTCAACCCACTTACCATCTTGGTACACCAAAGACCATTTGGTTTGCTTGCCTTCAGCATTTTCAGAACCAATATATTGCGCTTGGCTTTTACGGCTGAATTTCACCAATGTTGGGTTTCCTTCAGGATCGACATCCGGTGCTTGTAAGATGAACTGATATTTTGCATCCAACTGATCTGCGACAGAACGTAGTTCAGCCACTTTCGGTGCACGAGTTTCACGTACTTTCGGGAACTTACTTGCAGCTAAGAATAAACCTGCTGCGCCATCACGAAGAACAAAGAAGTCATCATGTTTGGTTGAACGTAAGTGCTCCATTTTAATCGGATCTACACGTGGAGGTGCAGGCTGACCGCTCTTCAACACTTTACGTGTATTGTCACAGCTATTACATGCAAAGTAAGGACCGAAACGGCCTGTCTTCAATTGCATTTCGCCATCACATTTGTCGCACGGAATGGTTGGACCATCATAACCTTTGATTTTGAACTCACCTTCTTCAAGCTCAAAACCAGCACAGTCTGGGTTATTACCACAGATATGTAACTTACGACCGCCATCAATCACATAGCTGTCCATGGCTGTTTCACAGATTGGACAACGTTTTTTCGACATTAAATCTGCTGTTTCTGCCGAGTCATCGTCAGACAATGCAGCCAATGATTCTACAGGTGTCAGGTTTAAAGTTCCCTTACAACGCTCTTTTGGCGGTAAGTTATAACCTGAACAACCCAAGAACACGCCTGTAGTCCCTGTACGAATCTGCATCGGACGGTCACATTCTTTACAGTGCACCGCATCCACTTCTACAGGTAAATTACGGCGCATGCCATTTTCACCCTGAGCTGTGGTTAAGCGTGTTTTAAAATCACCGTAGAAGCTATTGAGTAACTCTTTCCAGTTACGATCACCATCGGCGACTTTATCCAGCTGGCCTTCAAGGTCTGCCGTAAATGCATAGTTCATCAAGTTATTAAAGTTTTCATCGAGACGGTCTGTCACGATTTCACCCATTTTCTCGGCGAACAAACGACGGTTATCGAGCTTCACATAACCACGGTCTTGAATGGTTGAGATAATCGCAGCATACGTCGATGGACGACCAATCCCTTTTTTCTCAAGCTCTTTGACCAATGATGCTTCAGTGAAGCGCGCAGGTGGTTTAGTAAAGTGTTGAGATGGATCTAATTTTTCAAGCTTGAGTACTTCCCCAACTTTTACAGCAGGTAGCAGTACATCATCATCCGATTTGTTTTGGCCACGCACTTTAGTGAAACCATCAAAGACCAATGTACGGCCTTTGGCTTTGAGTTCGACGCCATTGGCATTGACTAAAATCGTTGATGATAAATATTCTGCAGGGGTCATTTGACATGCAACGAACTGACGCCAGATCAGGTCATAAAGACGCTGCGCATCACGCTCTACACCCACCAAACTATCGCCTTTTAGCGCTACATTTGATGGACGAATCGCTTCATGGGCTTCTTGCGCACCAGCTTTATTGCCATAACGGTTTGGCTTCGCCGGCAGATATTTTTGACCAAATTCAGACTCAATATGACCACGAACCATATTTACAGCGTCATCACTCAAGAATGTTGAGTCTGTACGCATATAAGTAATAAAGCCGGCTTCATATAAGCGCTGTGCCAACATCATTGTTTTCTTCACAGAAAAACCTAAACGTGTACTCGCTGCTTGTTGCAGTGTAGACGTGATGTATGGCGCACTTGGATTGACCTTGGTTGGTTTGTCTTCACGTGCTGAAACTGTGTAGTCGGCATCTTTAATCAGGTTCAGTAAAGCATCCGTTTCAGCTTTGTTGTGCAGTTTTAAAGTCTTGCCATTTTGCTTCACCGCTTCTAAGCGGATATCGTCTTTCTGCGACTTGGTATCTGCAAAAACTTGCCAAAACTCTTCTGGAACGAAGGCACGAATTTCACGTTCACGCTCAACCACAAGTTTAACAGCCACAGATTGCACACGACCTGCCGATAAACCACGGGCGATTTTTTCCCATAAGAGTGGCGAGATCATAAAGCCCACAATACGGTCGAGGAAACGACGGGCTTGTTGAGCATTGACTTTATCTGTATCGAGGCGAGAAGGATGTTTAAACGCTTCTTGGATGGCATTTTTGGTAATTTCGTTGAACACCACACGTTGATAACGTGAGTCGTCACCGCCAATCACTTCTTTTAAATGCCAAGCAATTGCTTCTCCTTCCCTATCCATATCCGTTGCGAGATAGACCTCGTCAACTTGCGATGCAAGCTTTTTCAGTTCCGCAACAACATGTTCTTTACCCGGTAGGACTTCGTACTGTGCCTTCCAGTCATTTTCAGGGTCTACACCCATACGATTAACCAAAGCTTTTTGTGCTTTTTTGGCTTTTTCAGCTTCAGTTAATTTTGCACGAGTTACTGGCTTTTTCTCTGCTGTTTTACTCGAGCCGCCTGTAGGTAAATCACGGACATGACCCACCGATGATTTTACGATGTAATCAGAGCCCAAATATTTATTGATTGTTTTCGCTTTTGCAGGCGATTCCACAATCACTAACGCACGCTTTTTCCCAGCATCGGCAGATTTTGCTGTGGTACTTTTAGATGTGGACCGAGGAGCGTTCGCCATAGTTAACCATCATTCCTGTTTAATAGGTTTTTAAAATTTAAAGTTCAGCCAATGAATGTAAAAATGCTTTCATATCATCAAGCTGTGTGGCTCTTAAGTCAGATTCTTCGTTCCAATAGAGTCCTACACAGTTTGCCTGCATATCAATAGCATAAATGCCCTTTAATGTAATGGCTAAATCCTTGAACTTGTCATCACCATGCACCAGTTCAAGTTTGTCATCGACCACTAAAGCACGCATTAAAGGCAAACGCGCATCTGGAATCAGCACACTGTAATACGCCACCATACTGGCACGCTTTTCAGATGCCATTGGAATCTTGGTCCAAGCAGGTGCAGCCACTAAACGTGGGTGCAGCCCCATCTTACGCGCCTTCTCGCGCATAATGCCCAAGGCTTTTTCTCTAGGATTTACTCGAAGTCCAAAAATCGACCCAAGTACAAAGACCACAATAAAAACGGTAACCCAGATTCCAGTATTTTCCATAGCACCACCTTTATATTCCTTTATTAGAGTTGCATAAGCGCAATATAAAACGCAAGTTCACTCGATAAAATTAATTCAGGAACATCTCGTGGCTATACAGCACTTCGTGACCATTCCAGTAGATATATCCTTTTTCGATCAACTCTTTAAGTAATAATCGAACGTCAGATTGCGGGAACATTTGCTCCAATAAATCACGTAAGGCGTAGATATCTTTTGGTTTATCTGATTTTAATTCATGCAATTTTCGGATCACTTCCATTTGCACCGGGTCAATTTTATTGAAATTTTTAAATAAGCCTTGCTGTGCAGCCTGAATCATCGACGCCGTATCATCAGTATTTGAGGTTTGATCTTCGAGTGAAGCAGTAAATGCATTCAGGTCTGTTTTTATGGGCAATGCTGTTTCAGCAGTCGCATTTAAATCTAGCTGCACCCATTGTTTGAGTACTTTTTTTCGAATCGAAATCTGCTCATCAAAGCGTTTGACGATTTTTAGATTGATCAACATACCGACCAAATGCTGAGCTTTTTCGCTAGAGACTTGCAAAATATTCATCAGTGAGTTTTTCAGTTTATCCAAACTGTTGGGTTTGCCACTGAGTTTTTCCAGACCATCACAATAGTGTTTAATCAGTAATAATTCAGGTTTATTCCGAATGGTTTCTAGGTCAGGAATCTTATACTTCACTTTATGTGAAACTTCTTGTTCTGACTGAATTTGAATGAGATGTGCACTGAGTCCAGAGCCATCCAATTGTTCCATCAGTAATGCAATATCAGGCATCGCTGAAATGACTTCAATATGCGCATCTGGATCCATCAAGGCCATCAGTTGCCCCACAATCACCGCATATTCAAATTCTTTTTGCGGCGTTTCTGGAATATCCAAAACCACCAATTGACCAGTCGCGATCCACCCTGCAATTTCAGTCAAATCTTCAAGTGCATATTCAAATTTTCCGCTGCAGCTAAACACATACAAAGTACTGTAATGTTCAATGATATTGCGCAATAGATTTGCTGTGGGCGGGTTATTTTCCAAATCTAGCAGGACAACTTTTTGACTCATGAGATGAAATAATGGGTTTCGATCAGCAGATGCGGTGCATTAGACCTGTCACGCTGCAAAAGGTCAAATAAATTTACACCAATCCGCAGCTTTGGCGCTGATTCGTCATCTGCCTGTCATTCAATAGCGACATTAATAATGCGGTGGGCGGTTGGTCATCGGGTCAAATGCCGCGATGCCTTCAGATAAATCTGCCGATTCAATACGACGATACAACATCTGCATTTGTTTCTTTAAATCAGCGATTTCGGCGTTTTGACGCGCAACTTGATCATTCAGTTGGTCAACTAAATCATCTAAAAATGCAATTCGGACTTGCAAATCTTCAATGGGTGCGGAAAATGACGCCTGTTCATCAAGATTTTGTTGTGTAGTCAATTTACACTCCTCATATAAGATTTCAGGAAACATTATGGCCTATATTACTTTAAGGGACGTCCAGCTTGCATTTGGCGGACCTTCCCTACTCGACGGCGCGAACTTCAGTTTAGAACGTGGCGAGCGAGTATGTCTAATCGGTCGTAATGGTGAAGGTAAGTCTACTTTACTTAAACTGATTGAGGGAACTTTATTGCCAGATGGCGGTGAAGTTTCATTGCAAAACGGCATTACGATTTCAATGCTTGCTCAAGATGTACCCATGGATTCGGGCAAAGTTGCTGATATTGTTGCCGATGGTGCAGGTGAAGCTGCAACTGTATTACGTGCTTATCATGAAGCCAGCGAAGCCTGCGTACTCGGTGATATGGACGCCTGTGAGCGCATGGGTAACCTACAACATCAGATGGATCAAATGGATGGATGGTCACTTGAAACTAAAGTGAATGCCATCCTCAGTAAAATGGGCCTAGACCCAGAAGCTGACCTTGCAGATTTGTCTGGTGGTCGTAAGCGTCGTGTTCTATTGGCACGTGCTCTCTTAACGCAGCCCGATGTATTGCTACTCGACGAACCAACTAACCATTTGGACGTTGAAAGTATTGAATGGCTCGAAAAATTCCTGCTTGATCAAAACAACTTAACCCTGTTGTTTATTTCGCATGACCGTTCATTTGTCGATAGCATCGCAACCCGTATTGTGGAACTTGACCGCGGCATTTTGCGTAGCTATGAAGGTAACTATTCACGTTACCTCGAACTCAAAGCTCAGCAAATGGAAGCGGAAGAAAAGCAAAATGCGCTATTCGATAAAAAACTCGCTGAAGAAGAAGTGTGGATTCGTCAGGGCATTAAAGCGCGTCGTACCCGTAACGAAGGTCGTGTTCGTGCCCTAAAAGCATTGCGTGAAGAGTCTAAAGCACGCCGTTCACAACAAGGTAAAGTGAGCATGGCAACGCAAGATGCGCAGCGCTCAGGTAAAGTGGTTTTTGAAATTGAAAACTTAGCTGTGCAATTTGGCAACAGCGCACCAATCATCAAAGACTTCTCGGCACTGGTATTACGTGGTGACCGTATCGGCTTAGTCGGTGACAACGGTGTGGGTAAAACCACTCTTATCAAAGCTATTTTGGGTGAGCAAGAACATACTGGTACAGTAAAAACAGGTACACAGCTTGAAGTTGCTTACTTTGATCAGCTTCGAAATGCACTTGATCTTGAAAAATCAGTGAAAGATAACGTCTCTGAAGGCTCAGACCATGTCGATGTCAATGGTAGCCGTCGTCACATCTACAGTTATTTACAAGACTTCTTATTCTCTCCAGAACGTGCACGTACACCTGTTAAAGCACTGTCTGGGGGTGAGCGTAACCGTATTCTGTTGGCTAAGCTTCTACTAAAACCATCGAACCTTATCGTGATGGACGAACCGACCAACGACTTGGATATGGTGACGCTTGAACTGTTAGAAGAAATGCTCAGTGCTTACAAAGGCACACTGTTACTGATTTCGCATGACCGTGCATTTATGGACAACGTGGTGACTTCAACTTGGGTCTTTGATGGTAAAGGTCAAATCGATGAATACATCGGTGGTTATCAAGACTATTTGGAACAGCGTCCTGACCAAACTGTCGTGGATCAAAAAAGCGATGTGAAAAAAGCCATGGCTAAAGCCGAAGCAGCGGCTGCCGCTGCGGTGCCTAAAAAAGTCAAGCTCAGCTATAAAGACCAACGTGCCCTAGAACAACTGCCGACTGAAATTGAAGCATTGGAACAAGAGCAAGCTGAATTGTCTGAAAAATTAGCTGACGGTTCTTGGTTCATGACTGACGCCGATGCTGCGACCAAAGCATCACAGCGTCTAGCTGAAATTGATGACGAAATGCTAGAAAAAATGGAACGTTTAGATGAGCTAGAAACGCTCGCAAAAGGCTAAGCCTACAAATATTCCGCAAAGAAAAAGCCGTATTTCGATACGGCTTTTTCTTTGTCATATGACTCGGCTGAATTATTAGATCGGATAACTCAGTTTCAAATTGGAGTATACAGCGTCTGTAAAGATGATTCCGCTAATGCGAAAAGCTTGCTATGGTGACGTTCAATATAAGATTGAGTCACGAGCATGCAAATTTCAGATCAAATTGTCTTGGTTACAGGAGGCGCACGTGGCCTCGGTTTGGCAATTAGCCAAACTTTAATAGCTGAAGGCGCACGCGTGGTCGTGAACTATCTATCCAGTCAAACTGCGGCAGAACAGTTGGCGACCGCATTTCCTCAGCAAGTGTTTGCCTATCAAGCAGATGTCACAGATAAAGCTCAAGTAGAACAGCTTTTTGCCGCAGCAGAAGCACATTTTGGTACCGCGATCACCTCTGTCGTAAATAATGCCCTCATCCATTTTCAATTTAATGGCGATGCCCGTCCTAAAATTGAAGAACTGACTGCACAGCACTTACAGCAACAGTTTGATGGCGCAGTCGTCGCTGCACTCAACACCACGCAAGCGGCGCTTCCCAAGATGAAAGCACAGGGTTTTGGTCGCATTGTCAATATTGGTACCAACCTGGTACAAAACCCTGTCGTGCCTTACCACGACTACACTGCAGCAAAGGCAGCTCTGTTGGCCTTCACCCGCACAGCGGCGCATGAGCTGGGTGAGTTTGGGATTAATGTGAATATGCTTTCAGGTGGCTTATTACAAAGAACCGATGCCAGTAAAGCGACGCCCGATGCCGTGTTTGATTTAATCGCAGCATCGACACCTTTACGCACAGTGACCACACCTGAAGAATTTGCGGCGGCCATCATGATGTTCTTGTCCCCTTACTCACGTGCAGTCACCGGGCAGAATTTGATTGTCGATGGCGGTTTAGTCAAAGGTTAAGTCTAGCGCAGCATGAGTTTGAACTTTCTCTTTCAATTCAGCTTCATGCTAAACTGAACCCTATTTTTTAATCTTTGATTTAGCCCTATGAGTCAAAAGCCAACATATCAACCCGGAAAATTCCAATGGTCTTTCTTACTTCCTCAGTATTGGGGAATATGGATAGGGATTGTATTTCTTATGATTTTGGCGATTCTTCCATGGGCAGTTCAGTATCGACTTGGGCAATTCCTCGGTTCTGTTGCATTTAATAATCTCAAATCACGTCGTAAAACCACGATTCGCAACTTGGAAGTTTGCTTTCCTGAATGGACGGCAGAACAGGTTGAAGCCAATGCAAGACAGGTTTTTATCGACCAAATGATTGGTATTTTTGAAACCTTAAATGCATGGTACAGCCCGCAGTGGTTCAAAAATCGGGTGCAAATTGAAGGCTTAGAACATATTCAAAATGCACAAGCTGAAGGCAAAGGTATTTTACTCCTCGGCACACATTCTACCCTGCTCGATGCTGGTGGCTATTTATGCGCACAGTTCTTTGAGCCGGATGTGGTTTATCGTCCGCAAAATAATCCGCTGTTGGATATGTTGATTGTGCGTTGCCGTGCCACCATCTATGCCAACCAAATCGACCATGACGATATGCGTGGCTTGATTCGCAATCTGAAAAATGGCCATGCCATTTGGTACAGTCCCGATCAAGACTTTGGTTTAAAACAAGGGGTTATGGCACCGTTTTTTGGTACTCCCGCAGCCACTGTTACTGCACATCGTCGCTTATTAAAAATTGCTAAAGCCGTAGCGATTCCATTGTATTTTTATCGCGATGGCGACATCAGCAACCCTCAATATCATGTGCTGATTGAACCTGCTTTGGATAATTTTCCGAGTGAAGATGAAGTTTCGGATGCTGTTCGAACCAATAAAATTATTGAAAATCAGCTACGAATCGCACCGACACAATACATGTGGTTCCATCGCCGCTTTAAAACCCGCCCACAAGGCTATGACAAAATCTATTGAGTTCAACTCAGCACATAAAAAAGAGAAATGCTATGAAAGTAATGCAGCTTTTACCTGAATTGAACAGTGGTGGTGTCGAGCGAGGAACCTTAGAAATAGCTCGTGCTTTAGTGACCGCCGGTCATGAGTCCTTAGTGGTTTCAAATGGTGGCCGTATGGTGACTCAATTGGAAGCCGAAGGCTCAACTCATCTCACACTCGCAATCCATAAAAAAGCCTTATCAAGCTTATGGCAAATTCGTCCTCTACGTAAACTGATTGAGAAACATCAACCAGATATCGTGCATGTGCGCTCACGTGTCCCTGCGTGGCTCACGCATTTTGCCCTCAAAGGGATTCCTGCAAACAAGCGACCTCACCTGATTTCAACTGTACATGGTTTTTATTCGATTAATCGCTATAGTCAAATCATGACGCAGGCTGAAAAAGTCATTGCGGTCTCGGATAGTGTTGTCAAATACATCACGGACAACTACAAAAACTGTCCTACCAAGGACATTGTGCGTATTTATCGTGGCATTGACCCCGCTGCTTTTCCACATGGTTATCAACCCTCAGCACAGTGGCTCAATCAAACCCTAAAAGATTTCCCTGAACTAGAAAATAAGCGTCTGATTTGCTTACCAGGCCGTATCACCCGTTTGAAAGGTCATGAAACCCTGATCCATTTAATGGAACAGCTACAAACACAGTATCCCGACGTACATGCGGTGGTGGTCGGTGGTGCAGATCCGAAAAAAGCGGCTTATTTACAAGAAATGCAAGACAGTATTGCGGCTAAAGGGCTGAGTGATCGGATTACTTTTGTCAGTCATCGTTCAGATATCCGTGAATGGTTAGCTTTTAGCGATTTGGTTTTGTCTTTGTCGAGCCAAGCGGAAACCTTTGGACGGACTGTACTCGAAGCACTGTCTGTAGGTACACCTGTGATTGGTTGGAACCGTGGTGGTGTAGCTGAAATTTTATCCAATGTCTATCCGCAAGGTTTAGTCACTGTCGATGATGAAACACAATTACTCGACACCTTAAAGTTGCATTTAGACCAACCACAACACGTGCAGCCTATCAGCATGTTTAGTTTAAAAGAGATGTGTGATCAGACTTTGGAGTTGTATACGCAAGTGGTCTCTCAGCATTCAGCTTGATTGACTACACGCCATTGATCCTTACTGCTCAGGATGAAGCTCGGGAAATATTTTTAATTCGGCAACTCAATCATCATGTAGAAAGGATATTGTGCATTTCACAATATCTTTTTTTCTATTAGGATTTTTTAACTGGCGATTTAATCCTTCAATTTCGGGCTTCCACTTAGCCCTTCCATACACGGTATCGGGCCATCAACCAAAGGATCAGCGGCAACAACATGACATTTAGAATATGTTTCAAACTTTGCCCTATACGCCAAAAGCCTCTATCTAAAATATCATGGCGTGCATTAAACAATTCCAATCCCACTGCGACGACCACAACCGTCCAAATCGCATAAGGTGATTTCAATTGGCGGTGATGGCAAAAGGCCACAAAAAAGAACAGTATTAAGCCAAGGTAAATGGAAAGTGCATCGGTGGATAAGTGTGTAATCTGCAATATTTTTTGGTGCCATTCGGACAGCATAGAACGTCTCATACCTATATTTTTATTGGAAATTCATCGTTTTTTTCTTGGCACACTGTATAAAGAAATTGATCAAAAGAAAAGCAAAAAATTCTATATCACAAAAGCAAAACCCGAGTTCTGCATCCTGCAAAACTCGGGTCTATGAGGTTGTGCTTTCACAAGTATTCTTTTTATTTTTTATTGGCTTTCCTTTCCTGCATCCGTTCCGTGATGCTTCCATCGGCTTCGTCTTCCTTAGTGGGATGTTCCGTTCCCAGTTCCATGTGCCGATGAACAAAGAATAAGTCAATACACTTGACCTGACCATTCGTCAGAAGCCGAAAGCTGTGTAAGCTATTTCTTACACTTTTCTCTTAAATCAAACAAAATCAAGGTGCCTTCGTACCATCCTTATAATCACGGGCGATTTCATCAGTCACAATCTTCTCCTCTTCCTCAGCTTTTTCTATACCCTCCTGAATTGCCTCTTGCGCTTCTTGTTCATCTTCATCTGTTTGCTCTAATTCTTCTTGGATTTGCTCAAATACCCTTCCTGTTTGCAGCACCACATAGACTGGAAAATGGTCTGAACCGATATTGGGCAAGCGTTCCATATGTACCAAGGCAAAATCTGTACTATGAAAAATATGGTCGAGCGACCAACGCAGCAGTGGATAATTGGCATGAAAGGTATTTACGAAATGCCGTCCAACACGTGGGTCTAAAAGCCCACTGATTCGTTGAAAGAGTCGTGTAGTACGTGACCATGCCACATCATTCAGGTCCCCCATAACGATGCAACTTTCATCTAAATCTTTAATCTGATCGCCCACAATCAGCAATTCTGCATCGCGTAAAGTTGAATCTTTGGCTTCTGTTGGACTTGGCGGTTTGGGATGTAAACAATACAGTTGAACCTGATTTCCTGATGCTAAGGTGACTCGGGTATGGATCGAAGGAATTTCATCACTGAGAATAAATTTGACTTCAGTTTCACTAAGTTCTAACTTGCTATACAAATGCATCCCATACAAATTATCCAAAGGTACGGGTACGCGATAAGGATAATCAGCTTCAATCACTGCCAATTCATTTTGCCAAGTTTGATCTGTTTCTAGCGTGAGTACCAAGTCAGGTTGATGCTTTTGTATTTGTGCCAATAATAAGTGATATTGAGTATTCGGCGTAAGTACATTTGAGACAATGATTGAAATTTGTTTCTGTTTATCTAACTGGTCTGATCGAACTTTTTTGACTTGTTTTTTCCAAATAAAGGTATAAGGCAAAACCATTTTTAATTGATATGCCAAGGCAGCAATCAACCCAATTAAAATGATTTCACGCGCCAAGTCCCATTCAGCATTCCATAAAATTAAGCCTATGAAGGCAAATATGCCCAAAGCCAAGATTTGCAGACGCGGAAAATCTGCACCACGAAACCACCATTCATCTCGTGGTATGAGTGACCAAAATGTCAACCAAATGACGAAGCCAGCCAGTATTTCAATCCAAATCATTACGCCTCCCTTATATTCTTTATTTTTTATTGATTCATAAATTTATATCAGTTTTGCATGTAACATAAACAAGATATATTGCACAATATTATTGGTGTTTTCATTATGTAGCGCTTGCAGTTATGCGCCCTTTTGGTACACTCGAACCCCCTTTTATTTTTTAACGCACCGAGGCAAAGTGACATGAAAGTAGGTCTGGTCGGTTGGCGCGGGATGGTTGGTTCCGTCCTTATGCAACGTATGGTTGAAGAAAACGATTTCGCTCATTTCGAACCGTTTTATTTCTCTACCAGTAATGCAGGTGGTGAAGCCCCTGCTTTTGGTGGTAAGACTGCCCCAGCACTTATGGATGCAACGGACATTGATAGTCTGAAGCAAATGGATGTCATTATCACCTGCCAAGGTGGCGATTATACAACTGAAGTTTTCCCTAAGCTGAAAGCTGAAAACTGGAATGGTTACTGGATCGATGCTGCATCGACTTTACGTATGGATGATGAAGCGATCATCGTACTTGACCCAGTAAACATGAACGTAATCAAAGACGGCTTAGTGAAAGGCACAAAAACATTCGTGGGCGGTAACTGTACCGTTTCACTTATGCTGATGGGTTTAGGCGGTCTATTCCAAAATAATTTAGTGGAATGGGCAACCTCAATGACTTATCAAGCAGCTTCTGGTGCAGGCGCGCAAAACATGCGTGAACTGATTTCAGGTATGGGCTACTTGTACAACAATACCAAAGATTTACTAGATGACCCACGTTCACCAATTTTAGATATCGATTCTAAAATTGCACAATTACAACGTGGCGAAGGTTTCCCATCTGCAAACTTCGGTGTGCCTTTAGCAGGTTCGCTCATTCCTTATATCGACAAACAACTTGAAAGCGGTCAGTCGAAAGAAGAATGGAAAGGTCAAGTTGAAACCAACAAGATCTTAGGCAACCAGCAAATCGTTCCAATCGATGGACACTGTGTCCGTATCGGTGCGATGCGTTGTCACTCTCAAGCATTGACTTTAAAACTTCGTAAAGATGTTCCACTGGATGAAATCGAAGATATCATCGCAAGTGCCAACGATTGGTCTAAAGTGGTTCCAAATACGCGTGAAGCTTCAATGACTGATCTGACTCCTGTTGCTGTAACTGGCACCTTGTCTGTTCCAGTTGGTCGTCTCCGTAAGCTCAACATGGGTAAAGAATACCTAGGCGCATTCACTGTGGGTGACCAATTGCTTTGGGGTGCTGCTGAACCTTTACGCCGTATGCTAAGAATTCTCATTGATTATAAAACTGCTTAAGCATTTTTAAGTCTATGAACAGGAAGCCGATCACAATTGATCGGCTTTTTTATGTAACTGTCGTGTAAATATTTTACAATTCTTTGACAACTCGCTAATCTATAATTTTCGCCATGCGACATATATTCGAGCTAAAGATTAAGATGACCGTATATAACAAATTAAAGATCGCCATTTTAGCCGTTATTGCATCTCAAAACATTCACGCGATCAGCATTGATCCTGTACAAGTCCAGTCAGCACCCGGGGAATTGCTGTACGCTGAGATTCATTTTCGCCACTCAAACACATCTGTGCCGCTCAATGCAAGTTTAGCCACGGCAGAGGATTTGTTAAGTATGGGTACAGGGCATCAACCACCGGGACATTTAAACTTCTTTACGCGTCGTGATGGTGCAGGCAACGGGGTAATTACCATTACCTCTTCGCGTCCAGTAACCGATGCAGAACTTAATTTTATTGTTAATATTAAAGAAGGGAATGCTTCACGCCTGCAACAAATTCGCACACCATTAAAACGCAATCCAGCGCCGTCGAATGCGAATCAAACACGTGCCAATGAGCGTGCTTTAGCACCTGTCGTTATTGTAAATGAAAAAGATATTGCCTTAAATTTACCTGTCAGCACACTGTATACCGCAAAAGCACCCGTAGCTGCAGAACAACCCTTATTACTCAGTACCAAAGCACCTCCACAGTTAGCACAATTAGCAACGTCAACGCCTGTTGCGATTGAACCTGTCACGCATGTACAAAATTATAGTGTTACGCCTGCGGAGCAACATAGCGGAAGTACTTCATCAGGTGCTGAAACATCAATTTCGCAAGTTACAAAAACCAATTCGACCGGCTCTGTCAGTTCAGAAATGCAAGCCACACAAACTGCAACAGCATCAACTGCAAGATCTCAAGACCCATTGGCACAAAAATTTGCTGCGGAGCAGGCAGCACAAAAACGTGAAAATCCAACAACGACAGCTCAAAAAGCATCTACACCAAAACCAACAAGTACTTCAGCTGCATCGACAGCAACACCAGTGGCAAAATATGTGGTTCGCTCAAATGAAAGCCTTTGGGGGATTGCCTCACGTATTGCGACAGAACAAAACCGCCCTGTCTCTGAAGTCATGCAACAGATTAAAAACAGCAACGAACATGCATTCATTCAAGGCGATGTAAACCGTCTGCGCCGTGGTGCGGCTTTAAATCTGCATGGTATGCAGCAAGCAAAACAGCCTGTCAAAGTCTCTGCGGCAAAACTTGCCAAAGTGCCTTCGAAGCAGTCAGGCAAAACCAAATACCGCTTGAATCAAGCTGAAATGAGTCTGGTTGCAGAGAAAGCGCAAGATTCGGCACAATCTTCTGCCAACAGTGCAGCAGAAAAGAATAAAACTTCGAAAGAGTTGTCATTAAAAGTTATGACATCTCGTGAAAAAACCGTTAAATTACAGAGAAACGTAACTCAATTAGAATTGGCGCTAAATCAAAAGGATCACAGAATTCAATTATTAAATGCTCGTCTTGCTCAACTGCAACAACAGTTGAAAGCTCAACAAGCAGATAAAAGAAGCCAATAAACTAAAACGTTACCAATCAAGATTTTATAGGGATGAGTGCAACTGTATATCGCTCTATCTCCAAGGGGTTAAAACATGCTGATTTATGTGATTCCATTAGTGATCTTAGTGATCGTATTGGTTTTTTTAAACAAACGCCAAAAAGGTCAAGAATCAGATAAAGCCAAACCAACATCCACTAAAACCAAGAAATCGGGTGTTTCAGCCAAAGCGACTCCGAAGAAAACTCAAGTGGTTGAAAGCAGTGTCATTGAAAAAAAATCAATGACGCCATTAACGACCGATGCTCGTGGCAAAATTGAAAAATTAATTGCGGAACGTAATTTCTTTTCTGCTGAAGCGCAAATCAATCAATCATTAAAACGTGATAACTCACAACATGAGTTATATCTATATCTATTAGATATTCACATTTTACAAAAAGACGAATTTGCCATCAGCCAATTGCTGAGCCATATTCGTTCACTTGAACTCGATGAAATTTTAGAACAAGCTGAAGCAAAAAAAGTAGAGTTTGAAAATTCTCAAAATGTGAAAGATGATGCCATTAACTTTGTATCACCGATCACTGAAGAGGCTCCATCAAAAGCTCAAAATACCTCTGATTTTGATGCGTTAATGCAAAGTTCAACAGCTGCACCTGTTGAGCCCAAAGCAGCAGAAATTAAACCACTAGATTTTAATTTCACCACTGAAACACCTGCAAAAGCAGACATTTCTACCCCAGTTGAAAGTGCTCCTGCTGAAAAAATACAGCCGCTTGAATTTGACACGCTTTCAATTTCACCAGAACCTGCACTTGAAGCAACACCAAAAACCGAAGAGATTGCTCAGCCATCTCCTGCCGTTGAAGAAATCAAACCGATTGATTTTGTAATGGACTTTGCCCCAAGCACTGAAGCTGCGGCTGAAACCAAAACAAAAACTGTAGAAGAAAAAATCGAGCCTTTAGATTTTTCATTTACAACAGAAACACCAGCTGTAGAAGAAAACAAAGTTGAAGCTCCAACCTTAAACTTTGACTTAGGTGCTTTTGAAACAGCAAAAACAGAAGACGCGGTTGTCGCTCCTGCAACAGAGATTAACCTTGAGTCTACGCCTGAAGATAAACCTGCCGCACCTGCTTCAAGTGGTGTGAGTTTTGACATTAGCGGTTTAGGCACACCGTCAACCCCATCTGCTACAGACCAAAATGATCCATTGGTTCAATCATTCCCTGAACTGGTTGAAGTCAATGAAATTGAATTGAATCTTGAATTGGCAGCGCAATACATCAAACTGGGTGCTTATGACGCTGCACGTGAAATTTTAACTGAAAAAGAGGCTGAGTTTTCTTCAGCTCAACGTCAACAAGCAGATCAGTTACTGAATCAAATCGCATCTTAAACAAAAGCGATTTAAACTAAAGCAGTCTTTCAAGGCTGCTTTTTTTATGATGAAAAAAATTGCTCTTATTTATATGGGTGGTACTTTCGGTTGTATCGGTGAACCTTTAAGCCCCATGCCAGCGAATGTGTTTTTACCTAAATTACAGCATGTGCTGCCACTGCACCTTAACATTGAATGTTTTGTTGCACCTGTCATTCGTGACAGTAGTGCTTGTACTGCACCCGACTGGCTGGCACTGATCCAACAAATTCAAAGTTTACAATTACAACAATTTCAGCATTTCGTAATTATTCATGGCACAGACACGCTTAGCTATGCCAGCGCCATGCTTGCACACTTTATGGCACAGTCTGCTCATATCGTGCTTACAGGCAGCCAATATCCGCTGTTTAATGTGGCTGGTGACAACACCCGTGAATTTACCGATGCCATCGACAATTTAAATTTTGCATTGGAATCGGTACATCAATCGAGTGTTGGGGTTTATTTGGCCTTTCATCATCAACTGATGCATGCTCAATCCGCATTAAAAGTACATACAACCGATCTGAAAGCCTTTGATGGGCTGCCAGCCACACAGCCACTTTCAATGCTGACATCGCCGTATATTGTTCAAGCCAATGATTTAGACAAAGCAGCTCATTTCAATTGCCTGAATTGGATGTGGCAACCGATAGCAACTGATCTACACAGTCAAAATTTAGCCACCCTGCTTACACACACGCCAGATGTTTTAATTTTGCAAGGTTTTGGTACAGGCAATATTGCCGTTGATGCTGAATTACTCAATGTATTGAAAGCCATACAACAAAAAAATTGCAAAATTATCTTAAGTACACAGGTTGTTCATGGCGGTATAGATCAGCGCTATGCTGTGAGTGACTGGGTCAAAGATAGTGGAATATTACTGAGCAATTGTTTAGGTCATGCAGATCTTTATGCCAAATGTTTGAAAATGTATTTACAATACGGCAGTGCTGCAGACTGGACTGCGCATTGGAACGATTAAGTCATTTGAGGTAACTATGCAACGTTTTGCGATTGGGATTGAGTTTTGTGGCATGCAATACAAGGGCTGGCAAACTCAGCAACCGGGCGTACCAAGCGTGCAAGAAACCATTGAAACCGTCCTCAGCAAAGTAGCCAATGAGCCGATCATGTTGCACGGCGCTGGTCGAACAGATGCCGGCGTCCATGCAACCAATATGGTGGCACATTTCGATACTCAGGCTATTCGTCCCATTCGTGGATGGTTAATGGGCAGCAATAGCCAATTACCTCGTGACATCTCCATCCAATGGATTAAGGAAATGGATCAGGACTTCCATGCCCGCTTTAAAGCGCAAGCACGTCGTTATCGCTATGTGGTCTATAACAATCCACAGCGACCAGCTTTACTGCACAAGCAAGTGACCCATGTTTATGCAAAATTAGATGTGCTAAAAATGCAACGTGCCGCGGCCAAATTTGAAGGCACTCATAATTTCGAAAGCTTCCGTGCCGCAGCCTGTCAGTCCAATCAGCCTGTTCGTCATGTCAGCCATTGCCGTCTGATCCAACACGGATGCTACTTGGTCCTAGATATTCAGGCCGATGGTTTTTTACATCACATGGTGCGTAACATCATGGGCTGTTTGTTGGAAATTGGGCAAGGTATGTATGACGTTGACCATATTGACGATATTTTTGCTGCTGAAGACCGAAAAGCAGCAGGTGTCACCGCACCACCCGATGGACTATATTTTATCCATGCAGACTATCCAGCTCAGTTTGAACTTCCTCAAGTTCCGTTAGGACCACATTGGCTAAATATGCCTGAATAAACAATCCCTCCCAACCTCACTTTCACAGAGAGGGTGTTTCATTTCCGCCATTGCCAGATTCTAAAGATGAAAATCCCCCTTTGAAAAAGGGGGATTCTGTTTAGGGAAGGATTTTATCGAAGATCAACCTTAACGCTGCTTCCGCTTACGATATTCCACAGGCGTTTCATTGGTCCAGCGTTTAAATGCGCGATAGAACGTACTTGGCTCAGAAAAACCCGTTAAGTACACAATGCGCTCCACACTTTCATTGGTATTGGCCAATAATTTTTTAGCCAAACGACAGCGATAGTCTGACAAAATTTGCTGAAAACTGGTATTGGCTTCTGACAACTGAGTCCGTAAACGACGCGGAGTAATGTTGAGCTGCGCAGCGACCGTTTCGAGTGTGGTTTCACCGCTTTCTAGCGTTGAACCAATAGCACGGCGAACTTCACCGACCAAATCATAACGCGCCAACTCCTGAAGTTTTTCAATCGCCAACTGCTCATGCAATTGTAATAACTCAGGTTCTGCCTGCCACAATTGATACTCTAAAATAGCTGGATCAAAATATAATCGGGTTTCTTTTTGCCCTAAGCTCACAGGGCATTCATAAACACGGAAATACTCATCATCTGGCGCGCCCTGACTAAAGTTAAAGTCGATATAAATCGGCTGAAAACGCCCTTCAGTAATAAACTTAAAGAAACGCAAAACACCAGACATCGCGCATTCAGAAAAATGACGATTCACGATATTTTCTGCCCAAGGCTGATGACCATTGGTCAAATAGCAGCGGTCATCTTCAATCACCAATTGTGCATGAAAGGCATCGCTAATTAGGCGTTGATACGCCAAAGCTCGCTTTAAACCTTCACCAAAATTCTCAGATGAAATAAATAAGTGTTCAATCACTTGCCCTCGATATAAAGGCAAATGCTCTCCCAGATGCAAACCAATATCAGGATCCTTACTGACTTCTTCTGCAGCCACCCAGAACGCAAATTGCGCATTCAATGGGGTACGGTCATTGGTTTCAACCTGATTTAATGCCACACCCGCTTTTGTTAAAATTTCTTCTGTTGGCAATCCGGCACGACGAATCGCTTGATACCCTAAACGCAACACAACAGATGCATCAGTTAGCTGACCCACTCCAGAACCTTCCTTGTATGTACTTCATTTATACCTAAAAAGATTGATTTTAGATTAACTGCGATTGACCAAACTGACAACTGTTACTGCACATTTTTTGTTGAAAATATTTAACTGAATTGTTCGCTTATTTTACTGACAGTCGATCAGTTCAAAGCCTTTTACGGCTTGTATTCTGAAAAAAAATTGACTATAATTTGCGCCTTGCTAATTTATTCATTCAGGTAGGCTATGGCCAATAAAGAGGAACTCATCGAGTTCGAAGGCGTTGTCACCGAGACGCTTCCTAATACTATGTTCCGTGTACGTTTAGAAAACGGTCATGAAGTGATTGCTCACATCTCTGGCAAAATGCGTAAACACTATATCCGTATTTTGACTGGCGACAGTGTTAAAGTAGAAATGACACCTTATGATTTGACTAAGGGTCGTATCACTTACCGTGCGCGCTAAGTTTTAGCGAAGCGAAAAAGCCACTTTATCAGTGGCTTTTTTTGTATTTATTTCAATACAATGATAAAAATTGACTGCAAATTTGCTTTACAGTCTAAAAACATAAAAATTCGATTATAAAATTCAAAATATAAGGACATAAAATCATATGAAACATCTAGGATTAGTCGGTGCTATCTTTTGTGTGGCTTGCGCCACGACAGGCCAAAAGCAACTCAATCAATCCCTACAACACTATATTGGACAGCCAGCTGATCAAGTTCGTAAAGAGCTCAACTTGAGTCAATTGGGCTATAAAGTGATGGGAGCACCCGTACAAAGCAACGAAAAACTTAGCTATACCATTTTACGCTCGATGCCAATCCCGATTGGTACACCAAATATCGGCACCAGTATAGCCATGGGCGCCCCTATCCCAACGCCGTCTAAAGGTGGTGTCACTGTCGATATGGAATGTAAAATCGAGTTCAAATTACGCAATCAAATAGTTGAATCCATTGACTATGTTGGTAAAGCTTGTTGATCCTGCATGAGAATACTAGAGGCTAATCTTGCTCGGATGACCGTGTATCAAATGACTACAGTGTTATACAGAGCGAACTGACTAAACTGAATTTATTTCGTGAGGAACTGACCCATGGAATTTATTTTAGAACATCAGGTTTACAAAGATCAGCGTTTTATTCGTCCGATATTGAGCATGGGATGCGTTCTAAGCATTGTATGCTTGGCTGGCTGTAGCACGACATCAACGATATCCTCCGTTGAACGTGAACGCTATTTAACCTCATTTATTGGTCAATCGAGCCAAACGATTCAAGCAGAACTTAATCTCAGCAAACTCGGCTATCAAAGAACCTCTCCCGTAGAGGTCAGTTCTGACTACCTCCGTTATCGTGTCGCACGCCCGATCAGTATTCCTTTACCGATGGCTGAAAATCCCGCAATGGGCATGGGCAGCGGCGCTGCTGTGCCGATTCCCAGTGGAAATACACGCTATGAGGTTGAGTTAAACTGCCTTATTCAATTTCGCTTAAAGCATAATATTGCAACTGATGTCCGATTAACTGGTCGCACCTGTTAGCGCATCAATTCTAAGATTGATAATTTCTAGGCACAAAAAAACGCAGCATAAACGCTGCGTTTTTTGATTCGCCATTAGTTCAATGCAGAAACTACAGCTTGACCCATTTCAACAGTACCGACTTGAGTACTGCCTTCTGACATGATGTCACCTGTACGTAAGCCTTGATCTAAGACGTTACCTACTGCATCTTCAATCGCTTTTGCCGCCGCTTCTTCACGGAAGGTATAGCGCAGCATCATAGCAACAGACAGAATCGTTGCTAATGGGTTCGCAATGTTTTGACCTGCGATGTCTGGCGCTGAACCGTGGCAAGGCTCATACATACCTTTACCATTTTCATCTAAAGAAGCCGATGGCAACATGCCGATAGAACCGGTTAACATCGCCGCTTCATCAGACAAGATATCGCCGAACAAGTTACCTGTCACGATTACATCAAACTGTTTTGGCGCACGGACCAATTGCATGGCAGCATTGTCAACATACATATGAGACAAGTTAATTTCAGGATACTGCTCTTCTTTTAACGCAGTTACAGTTTGTTTCCAAAGCTCAGTCACTTCTAGTACGTTGGCTTTATCCACTGAACATACCTTACCACCACGTAAGTTCGCCATTTCAAAAGCAACTTTGGCAATACGCTTGATTTCAGATTCAGCATATACGTCAGTATTGAAACCTTGTTTTTCGCCGTTTTCGAGTTCACGAATACCACGTGGTTGACCGAAATAGATCCCGCCAGTTAACTCACGTACGATCAAAATATCCAAACCTGCTACGATTTCAGGTTTTAAGCTCGACGCATCTGCAAGCTGCGGATAAAGAATTGCTGGACGTAAATTGGCAAATAAATTTAATTCTGAACGAATTTTTAATAGGCCACGTTCTGGACGAATTGAACGCTCAATGGTATCCCACTTAGGACCACCCACTGCACCCAATAAAATCGCATCAGCAGTCTTCGCTTGTGCTGCTGTTACATCTGGATAAGGTGAACCGTGCGCATCGATCGCTGCACCACCTAAAAGACCTTGTTCCCAAGTCAAACCTAAGTTGAATTTCTCGTTTACACGTGTCAGCACTTGTTCAGCCGCTTTCACGATTTCAGGACCAATACCATCACCTGGTAAAATCAAAATATGTTTTGACATGAGTCTTTCCATTTATACGCTGGCTTGATTACCAGTCAGATTTAAAGTTTCTTTTCTACAAACTCACCAAGTCCTGTGAGGACATTGTACGGTCGGCAGAAACGTCGAATCGTTTTTGCACCTTGCTTTAAGTCTACACAGAGCGGATCAGGCGCAGATTTATCCAGTAAACTGCCTCTGTTTTTTGAACGCTCACGGTACATTTTAAAGGTGTACTCGTGTTTGGACCTAAAGTTGTGAATGACATGCAAGCGCTCTGCTTTTTCCTGAGAAATTGGATAATAGCGAATCACGATTTCATGCTGACCTGTAGGTACAGACAAATACAAAGGATTAGGTTCAGACAATGAACGACCATTCAACCGTACAATGCCTGCTTTAATCGCAGCACGTTGTACACGTTGATTATTTGGATCAACCACTTGTATTTGATCAAAACGCTCAAATTCACAGTGCGCTGTACCTGCACAGTAAATCAAAGCATTATTGTTTGTACTTTCAGTTTCTTTCACATTTTTAATGCGTGCCGTGTCAAAGCTTTGACAGGCAGAGAGCGTTGCAAACAGCGCTCCCGTTACAACCAGCTGACCGAAGAACTTTTTCATTTTTCGAACCCAACCTGATAAATTCTGGCTAACGTATAAATTTTGTTTCGCCTGATATTAACAAGACTTAAGCCGACTGACTACTAAGAAGTTCTACAGTGACACTGACTTAAGCTTTAATTTCTGCAAATACCCAAGGGCGAGATGCTTTGGTTTTTTCTTCATAAGCACGGATATCATCGGCTGCTTGTAAAGTTAAACCGATATCATCCAAGCCATTCAATAGGCAGTGTTTACGGAATGGATCGACATCAAATGTAAATGCTTCACCACTCGGTGTACGTACTTCTTGCGCAGCCAAATCAATGGTTAATTGATAGCCTTCAGATGCAGCACATTCTTTAAATAACTGATCGACGATCTCTTCAGACAAAATCACTGGCAACATGCCATTTTTAAAACTGTTATTAAAGAAAATGTCCGCATAGCTTGGTGCAATGACGGTACGGAAACCATATTCTTCTAATGCCCAAGGCGCATGCTCACGGCTCGAACCACAACCAAAGTTTGCACGAGAGATCAAAATCGACGCACCTTGATAACGCGGTTTGTTCAATTCAAAATCTGGGTTGATTGGACGTTTTGAAATATCTTGACCTAAATAGCCTTCATCCAAATAGCGCAACTCATCAAATAAGTTGGCACCAAAGCCTGTACGCTTAATAGATTTCAAAAACTGTTTTGGAATAATTAAATCTGTATCCACATTGGCACGGTCTAATGGTGCAACGATACCTTGTTCAACGGTATATTTTTTCATGCGATTTGCTCCTATTAGCCCTGATTAGAAGGTACGAACGTCAACGAAGTGACCAGCGATTGCCGCAGCTGCTGCCATTGCTGGACTCACCAAATGCGTGCGACCACCATTACCTTGACGACCTTCGAAGTTACGGTTAGACGTTGATGCACAGTGCTCTCCCGGTTGCAATTTGTCGGCATTCATTGCCAAACACATTGAGCAACCCGGCTCACGCCATTCAAAGCCTGCTTCAATTAAGATTTTATCTAAGCCTTCTGCTTCTGCTTGTGCTTTGACTAAACCTGAACCCGGCACCACCATGGCTTGCTTAATTGATGCCGCCACTTTTTTGCCTTTGACCACTTCAGCCGCTGCACGAATATCTTCGATGCGTGAGTTGGTACATGAACCAATAAATACACGGTCTAATTGAATATCAGCCAATGCCTGACCCGCTTCTAAGCCCATGTAGTTGTATGCACGTGTCCAGTCATTACGCTGTACGTCATCTTTAGCTTGTTCTAAAGTTGGCACTGCTTGAGATACAGGAATCACCATCTCAGGAGAAGTCCCCCAAGACACTTGTGGCTCAATCTCTTCACCTTGCAACACCACAACAGTATCAAAATGCGCGCCTTCATCAGACACTAAAGTCTTCCAATATTCTACTGCAGCATCCCACTGTTCGCCCTTCGGTGCATATGGACGGTCTTTTACATAGGCAATGGTTTTGTCATCGACAGCCACCATACCCACGCGCGCGCCACCTTCGATCGCCATGTTACACACCGTCATACGACCTTCGATCGACATATCACGGAATACTTGACCACCAAACTCAATTGCGTGACCTGTACCACCTGCCGTACCGATTTTACCGATAATTGCTAAAACCACGTCTTTAGGAGTTACGCCTTGACCCAAGTGACCGTCAACACGCACCAACATGTTCTTCATTTTCTTTTGAACTAAGCATTGAGTCGCCAACACGTGTTCAACTTCAGATGTGCCAATACCATGAGCCAAGCAACCAAAAGCACCATGCGTTGCAGTATGTGAGTCACCACACACCACGGTCATACCTGGCAAGGTTAAACCTTGTTCTGGCCCAACCACATGCGCAATACCTTGACGCACATCGTTGATGTCAAACTGGGCCACATCAAAAGTTTTACAGTTGTCATCTAAAGTTTGCACTTGGATACGTGAAGTATCATCTTCAATACCTGCAATACCTTCAGCACGCTCCTTAGTAGAAGTAGGTACGTTATGGTCTGGCGTTGCCACGTTAGCGCTTAAACGCCATGGTTTACGACCTGCAAGCTGTAGCCCTTCAAAGGCTTGTGGAGAAGTCACTTCATGCAATAAATGACGGTCGATATACAATAATGAAGAGCCATCATCTCGTTGTTTTACTAGATGGTCATCCCACAATTTGTCATACAAGGTTTTTTTTGTTTGGGTTTCCGCTATTTGGGTTTCGCCTGCCATGTCGATTTGCTCCACTGGACTGGGTAAATTCTTTCGTTAAATCGATTATAACCACGTATTCACATAAATCTAATTTATCATTTTTATTAGTTTAAAAACTTATAGGAATGATATTTAACTGCTGATTTCCGCTGCATTTTAAAGACCATTAATGCGTTTAAAACACGCTCACTTCAATACTTTCAGTAGATGAAACTTTAGAATTTTCTCCGACTTTTTGTTCACTTTCTGCCATTTTTAAACAGTAATTTAAAAATTCAATGATCATAAATTGAATTTTCTCTTTTACATTGCAAATAAGAATCATTATTATTAACTCATTGCCAAGATTTATCAATTTAACAAGGAGCATTTTCATGGCACACATTAACAAGTTCGTCGAAAATAATCAGCGCATGTTCAAAAAAACCTTGAGCTATTACATTATGCATATCACGGTTGCGATGTTGGTTGGTTATTACGTGACAGGCAGTATTGCAATGGCTATTACCTTAAGTTTACTTGAACCAACTGTTCAAGCGGTTGCCTTTTTCTTCCACGAAAAAGTCTGGGAAAAGAAAGATAAAGCTGTAGAGGAAAATATCCCCGCTTAATCCAACCCTGCTCCTTGTAAAAAAACCACCATCACGATGGTTTTTTTAATGATCTTCAAACGTTTTTTTACTCCATCTACTTTAACTTTTTATCGACTTCATCCTATAGATTCAAATGTAGACAGATCATCAAAGCTTGGTTTTTTGCTGTAAGGCCAGCTGTTCATGCGCCTCAACCAATTGTTCTATCGCAAGAATCAGTTTATTTTTTGCCGCATTACACTCAGCAGCTGCACGGTTTTCGTCGTCTTCATCATCTGCGATTTCATATATCGCACAGCGCTTTTCGACTGTCCCTTCAAAAATATCCAATAAATTTTTAATGTGTTTAATATCCATCGCCTTCTCCCTGTGAGCTACAACATCGCTAATCGATGCAGCCCTAACTGTACCTGTTGCTTTAATTATTCACTGAAAAGTATGTTCCCCAAGCCATCAAAACTTGAGTTCATTTTTTGTTTTAGTTCAATGCTGAATTAAAAAGAAACGCCATCTCTCCTCTTTAATTCAAACGGTTAACAATACTTTTCAGCCCTATATTTTTTATATTATGCATAACTGTGGTTTCTGTTTAAAAAACAACTTTGTAACAGCGCATTTGAGCTGAAAACGTCACAGCTCCATCTCGAATCATACAACAATCAAGCACTCGAATAACGCTATAGAACTCGGAAAATCCCCTCAGATTTAACGCGTAGTATGGCTTGAACGCCTAGTTTTAAATCAAAAGATACAACTTTCCCTTTGATTTATTCTTAAAATATTATAACAATTAGACTAAGCATAAAAATTCTTTATAGGAATGAAGATGAATCTCGCAGCCTTTGAAGCCTTTGTAAAAGTTATGGAAACTGGTTCGATCTCCTTGGCAGCAGATCAGCTCTTCATTACGCAACCTGCTGTGACCAAGCGTATTCACAGTTTAGAAGAATACTTCGGTGTCAAACTTTTTGAATCAGCGGGTCGTGGTGTTCAAGCGACGCATGCAGCAAACTCTCTCTTGCCAAAAGTGAAAAGCTGGCTGAATGAATTGGGCGATATTCACCATACGCTCAGCCATGAGCAAGGTCAGGTTCAAGGTAAACTGAAAATTGGCACCAGCCATCATATCGGCTTACACCATTTACCGGCGCATTTGCGTCAATATGTACAACAGTTTCCAGAAGTGACCTTAGATGTACACTTTGTTGATTCTGAACAAGCCCATGAGCAAGTTTTGGCTGGCGACTTAGAATTGGCATTTTTAACTTTACCGCCACAAGGTGACAGCCGTTTAAAATACATCACGACATGGAATGATCCACTGGTATTCGTGGTTGCACCTTTCCATCCTTTGGCGCAAGTTGAGCATTTAACCTTAGAAGATTTGATCCAATACCCAAGTCTATTGCCTGCGGCGCAAACCTATACCAGTCAAATTACCTTAGCTGAGTTTGAAAAGTATGGACTCAAGCCCAAAGTCACCATGAGCAATAACTCACTTGAGTCGATTCGTATGTTGGTTTCCATTGGTCTTGGTTGGTCAGTCCTTCCTAAAACCTTATTGAACCAAGATTTAAAACAACTGAATTTACCTTCAAACATGAATCGTCAATTGGGCATGGTATGGCACCCAGGCCGTACTCAGTCACTTGCTGCACAAAAGCTGGTTGAATTGATGAAACACATCTAATTCATTTTTTTGCCTACAAAATTCAATTATTAATCAAGCCACCGCTATGGTGGCTTTTTATATTCATCTGTTTAAGCATTTAGAAAAAGCGAATAATTTTCTATATGTTGAATGGTCGCTTAAATTTATTTGCATTAAAAATGGGATCGCCTATTTCAGCCGATCCCATTAAAAAAACCAAGGAAGACCCGTCAGTTTTACTTCGTCAACGAATCTTCATGTAATGATTCATTCAATTGATCGACAATAATCGCCCATTCACCATCTGACTTAATTTTTTCGGCCAAGAACTGACGCTGAGCATCTGTCCAATAATCTGCTTCGGTGATTTTAGTTTGGGCACTGAGTTGATGCGTCACGATAAATAAAGCAATCGCGTCTTCACTCGAATCTAAACCCAGTTGTTCAAATAGATGAGTCATGCGTGGACGTACACTCATTGTCATTCTCCGTGTTAAAACTTATTGTTTATGGATACAAAATTATTCTGTTTTAAGGATATAACACGGAACGGACACGCACTCAATTACAGAATTCTACAGCGGTGAAAATTGAATAAAAGGCAAACTGAGCATAATCATCACGACCGATTGAATAAATACCAACAACAAAGGCAGCCCCCAGTTCACTCCGCCTTCTTCAGCAAACACCTGCTCACTATATTTCGGCTGCTGCATATAGGCTTTGGTCTTTTGCACCGCAAAATCGCTATAAAGCCGCTTTCCGATGCCAGCGAGTATGAGGTTAGTAATCAATGTTAGCCCCATCAAGACTTGTTCAGGCACTCCGATGATGAGTGCCAACATACTAATCAAAAAACCAACCGCAAAGAATAAGAAGAAATAGCGATACATCTTCCGATAGAGTAACCAATAGGGCCCAAAAATTAACCCCGCCCAACTCAGGCCATTGTTCTGTCCAACTTGTTGTTCAATGAAATTTAAATAAGATTGAGCACGTGGCCCTATAAAGATTTGAATTAAATGTTTAAAAGAAGCTTCTGTCTGCATATAGAGCGATAGTTCAAATTAGTGAGCTGAAGTTTAATCAAAAGGACGTCAAATAAAAAAGCATCTAATGATGCTTTTTTATCATATCTATTTTTAGGCTTGAATTGACCAGTCTTGAATGTCCCAACCTTGTTCTTTTGCAAGGACTTCTAAACGGTCATCTGGGTTAATTGCAAAGGCATGATCGGCATATTCCAATAGGAAGCGGTCATTAATCGAATCTGAATAGGCCCAAGATTCTGTCACATCACGACCTTCTAACCATTGATTCAAACGGACTAATTTGCCCTTTTGGTAGCACGGAGTATTAATCACTTTACCCGTATATTTACCATCCACAACTTCGGCATTGGTCGCAATGATTTCAGTAATGCCGAATTCACGAAAAATCGGTGCGGTAATAAAATCAGACGTTGCGGTGATCCCGACCAATTGATGCCCTGCATCTTGATGGCGCTGAATGGCAGCAAAGCCCTCTGGACGCATTTGCGCACGAATAACTTTTTTCATAAACAACTGATGTAACTCAGTTAAGTAGGCATTGTCATGTTGGGTTAAAAACTCAAATACAAATTCGTTATAGGCAATCGGGTCAAGCTGGCCTTTTTTATAATCATCATAAAATTTGTCATTCATGGCACGATGACGAATTGGATCAACCAAGCCTTCATTGACCAAAAACTCCCCCCAAGAATGGTCTGAGTCGGTATTTAATAAGGTGTGATCAAGGTCAAACAGTGCCAATTTCATGAAAATACTCGTAAAAGCTGAAATTTAAGAAAAAAATTGTAAATCTATCTCCGCTAGTCGATAGAAATTCGTTAAGATCATAACAATTTTAACATTTTTACACTTTGCTTTTTCGAGATGGACACAGAAATAAACGTCCCCGTGAGCAAAGTCATAAATTACACAATATTTAGGTAGCCAAATGATCGATTCAGAAGGTTTCCGACCCAACGTCGGGATCATTTTGGCAAACGACATTGGACAAGTTTTATGGGCAAAGCGCATTGGTCACAATGCCTGGCAATTTCCACAAGGAGGTATCCAACATGGAGAAACCCCCGAACAGGCACTTTACCGTGAGCTGAGAGAAGAAGTTGGCTTACTGCCCGAACACGTCCAGGTGATAGCACAAACCCAAGGGTGGTTGCGCTATCGTTTGCCACATCGGTATATACGTACCGATTCAGCCCCCGTTTGTATTGGTCAAAAGCAAAAGTGGTTTTTATTGAAACTGACAGCTTCAGCGCAGCATATTCAGCTTGATTTGTCAGATCCACCTGAGTTTGATCAATGGCAATGGGTCAGCTATTGGTACCCACTAGGACAAGTGGTGAATTTTAAACGCGATGTATATCGTAAAGCCATGGTGGAACTTTGCAGTCAGCTTCCACAAAAGCCGTAAAAATTTGCTGAATGGATGCAGATTTTTAGGATGAGTGTTGTTATAAATAAAGCAGAATAAATTTTGGAGCAGACACGATGTCGAACATGCAGCTGGATACATTAAGACGCATAGTCCAAGAGATTAATGCGTCAGCCAGTTTGCATGAATCTTTAGACATAATGGTCAATCAAGTGGCAGAAGCCATGCATGTGGATGTCTGCTCAATCTACTTGCTTGATGAACGAAACCATCGTTATTTACTGATGGCTTCTAAGGGTTTAAACCCTGAAGCCGTTGGGCATGTCTCTTTGCATACCAGTGAAGGTTTGGTTGGCTTAGTGGGGCAACGTGAAGAGATCGTCAACCTTGATAACGCACCGAAGCATGAACGCTTTATGTATCTGCCAGAAACGGGGGAAGAAATTTACAATTCCTTCCTCGGGGTTCCGGTAATGTATCGCCGTAAAGTTATGGGTGTCTTGGTGGTTCAAAACAAAGAACCTCAAGACTTTAGCGAAGCTGCCGAATCCTTCCTCGTGACCCTATGCGCTCAACTTTCAGGGGTGATTGCCCATGCACATGCCGTCGGCAATATCGAAGTCTTTCGTAAGCCGAATAATCTGCCAGCGTACAAAACCTTCCAAGGCATTTCAGGTTCAGGCGGTATTGCCCTAGGTCGAGCAGTTATCCTATATCCACCTGCTGACTTGGCGTCAGTCCCTGATCGTGAAGCCGATGACATTAGTGAGGAACTCGAATTACTCGACAATGCCATAGACGCAGTTCGCCAAGAAATTCAGTCGCTTGATGAAAAAATGCAAGATGCCCTCATGGCTGAAGAACGCGCATTATTTAGCGTGTTCTTACGGATGCTCGATGCCAATGCCCTCCCCGCGGAAATCAAAAGTGAAATTCGCGATGGTAACTGGGCACAAGGTGCTGTTCGCATTGTCATTGATAAACACATTGCGCTCTTTGCACAGATGGAAGATGACTATCTCCGTGAGCGTGTTTCAGACTTAAAAGATCTGGGGCGTCGTATCTTGGCCTTTTTGCAAGAAGCAGATGCTAGTCACCGTGAAATCACCGATGAAAGTATTTTAATTGGTGAAGAAATTTCTACAGCTGCCTTGGTTGAACTCCCAGTCGATAAAATCGCAGCGATTGTGACCACTGAAGGTGCCATGAACTCACACATGGTGATTGTGGCGCGTGCCCTCGGCATTCCAACTGTAGTCGGTGTGACTGAACTGCCAATTAACACCCTCGATGATGTCGAAATGATTGTCGATGCACATCAAGGTCGTGTATTCATCAATCCACCTCGTCGTTTACGCACACGTTATAAAGAGATTCAAAAAGAAGAAGAGCAAATTGCCAAAGACCTAAAACAATACGAAACAAAAGATGCCATCACGCCAGATGGCGTCGCTGTTCGATTGTTTGTAAATACCGGCTTGATGATCGATGTAGTTCGCGGTGTACAACGTGGCGCCAAAGGTGTCGGTCTATACCGTTCTGAAATTCCATTTATGTTGCGTGATCGCTTCCCAGGTGAAGAAGAACAGCGCGCGATTTATCGTCAACAGCTCAGTCATTTTGCCAATAAACCAGTGGTGATGCGTACCCTCGATATTGGTGCAGATAAAGACCTACCTTATTTCTCGATTGAAGAAGAAAACTCTGCACTGGGTTGGCGTGGGATTCGCTTTACCCTCGATCATCCTGAGATTTTTTCAGCCCAAATTCGCGCCATGCTCAAAGCCAGTATTGGCCTGAACAACTTGCATATTTTACTGCCGATGGTGACCAGTGTCAGCGAAGTCGAAGAAGCGTTGTATTTGCTCGATCGTGACTGGCAAGCGGTGCAAGAAGAAGAACAGGTGAAAATTACCAAACCCAAAATCGGCATCATGGTCGAAGTGCCGAGTGTGCTGTTACAGATCGATGAATTTGCTGAATTGGTTGACTTCTTCTCAGTGGGATCAAACGATTTAACCCAATATTTACTTGCGGTTGACCGTAATAACCCACGTGTTGCCAATGTCTATTCACACTCACACCCAGCCGTACTTCGTGCGCTGACTCGTTTGGTGCAAGAATGTCATAAATACGACAAGCCGATTAGTATTTGTGGGGAAATGGCTGGTGATCCACTCACCGCTATTTTATTGATGGCAATGGGCTTTAATACCCTATCGATGAGTTCGAGCAATATCCTGAAAGTTCGTAAAGCCATCTGCCATGTGCCGATGCCAGATGCAAAAGAGCTCTTGGATCGTGCCTTAAGCATGAATAATCCACTGATGGTGAAAAGCTTAATGGAGTATTACTTTAAGACTCATGGTCTAGGTGATATGGTGAAATCTGCCACACGTATCGTGAGTGCTTAAGACCACTCATGTAAAATAATAAAATGAGGTGATGATGGATTTTTTATTTTTTCTGGCTTTTGTCGCAATTGCCTTTTATATAACAAAGATCCATCCGCAACTCAAACAAAAAATGTTAGAGCTGCAACATGACACACCGATTGAAAAAGCATCCTCAACTCGACCTAGACCGTCCCAAGCACAACAAATCAATACACGCCCAACTAAGCCAACAAAATCCAAAGCTCCAGTCAGCCGCTCTCGTATTCCCCCTTTACTCGGTATAGAAATTACTGCGTCACAGCAGCGCCGCTTAGGTAAAAATGATCCTTCTGTACTGGCTGCACAGCGCGCCAAACAGCTGAATCAGACGCAGCACAGCGACTCAACATGGTTTGAGCAATTGACCAGTCAAGTGGAACATGTACTCCAGCAACCCAATGATGCTGCAAAACATCAAAGCACAGCGTCTAGACCGCAACAAAAATCCACATTCAACAAAATGTTTGAGGACTTATTTTCAAAATAAGACATGTTTCATAGCCCTATATTGCAACTCAAAATCCATACGTTCAATCCCGCATGGAACCATTTGAATGAACGTCAGTATCTTATTATTCAACAAGGTTGAAGCCTTAGATGCTACGGGGATTTCTTCGGGAATCAATGCATCGCTTTATATTGTGGCCAAATTGCATGGCCTAGAGATTGCGAAGCAAACAGCAAAACGTATGGAATATGATGTGGAATTTGTTGAAGCAATTGTTGAAACAGAATAGTTCAGCAGACTAAAAACTGAGAAAACACACTGAAATAAAAAGGGAGATAATCATTCGAATATCCCCCTTTTTTGTGCTTTGCATAGCCGCGTTTTGCATTTTTCTTTCGATCTACAAAAGTTTGGCTTTTGTTAAAATCGTTCATGTGTTTTGCCACAAAGTTGCGAACTTCAACTTCAGGCAGGACTTTTTTCTTTGCCATTTGCATTCACCTTTTCGCCTATACAGCACCCTCGTGCTGTAGTGCATATATTGGTCTATTTTTAGATTTTTTCAAGCACTTTCCTAGGTTTTTTTGATACAGCGTCGTTAGTCCCATGTCCATAAAAAATTGTTTTCCCACATTATTCCCATCTCCAAAACCCTCTCCCATTAAGAGAGGGAAATACATTGTATTTAACTTGCGAAAGCCCGTTCCAACAAACGCTCTACATCGACCATTTTGGCATCCAACATCCCCACCACTTGCCCGTGTTTAGCGCTATAACGGCTTTGAATAAAACCATTTGCTACATAATCAGGCGCATAGCGTTTCAATAACACCGCTTGTGCAAGTACCGTTAAACGACTGACCAAACTGCGCCCCATAAATTGTAAATCTTCAGGCGATTGATGGAACAACCTGAACAAGTCCTGCAATTCTGTTTGCAAGCTTTCATCTGTACTTGCTGTACTGGCCAAATCTTTAAACAGCACCTCAATAGATTCAGGATCACGCCCAATCGCGCGCAGCACATCTAGGCACATAACATTGCCTGAACCTTCCCAAATGGTATTCACAGGTGCTTCTTTAAAAATGCGCGCCATGATGCCGTTATCAACATAGCCATTGCCGCCAAAAACTTCCATCATCTCACCAGTTAGTTCGACTGCACGTTTACAAATCCAAAACTTAGCTGCTGGGGTCATAATGCGTTTCCATGCCACAGACAAGGCATCATCTGATTCATAGCACTGCGCCAAATGGAAACTGAGCTGCGTCGCTGCTTCACTCTCTAAAGCCAAATCTGCCAAAACTGCTCGCATTAGGGGTTGATCAATCAGATGTTTACCAAAAGCCTGACGCTGACGGGTATAGGCAATGCATTGCACCAAAGCTTGACGCAGCATGGCGCTCGAACCGACCGAACAGGTCAGACGGGTATAATTCGCCATTTCAATAATGGTTGGAATGCCACGCCCTGCCTCACCAATCATAATGCCCCACGCATTTTTGAATTCGACTTCCGAGCTTGAATTACTGCGGTTACCGACTTTTTCTTTTAGGCGTTGCACCTGAATATTATTCTTCGTGCCATCTTCCAACCAACGCGGCACAAAGAAACAAGCCAAGCCATCTTGTTCGGTTTTTGCCACCACCAAATGCGCATCACACATCGGTGCAGAGAAAAACCATTTATGCCCCGTGAGTAAATAAGCTTTGCCTCGTCCTGTTTCTGCCACAGGCACAGCTATAGTTTCATTAGCACGTACATCCGAACCACCCTGCTTTTCAGTCATGCCCATACCGAGCCAAATCGACTTTTTCTGCGCAATCGGTACATCGCGTTCATCATATTCAGTCGATAGTAGTTTCTCTCCAATTTTGGCCCACAGTTCAGGTTCGCGCTGAATGAGTGGAATACTGCCGAGCGTCATTGAATTTGGACATAAATTGCCGCACTCGACCTGACCTGCTAAATAAAAACGTGCTGCCCATTCCACCCATTTTGCCTTGGAATTTGGCTGATTAAATGGATGTGCATGGGTATCAAACTGGCGGTTGAGTCCCATCCATTTATGCCATGAAGGATGAAACTCGATAAAGTCAGTACGGCGGCCTCGCGCATCGAAGGCATGTAAAATTGGGGTATGTTTGTTGGCTAAAGCCCCATGCTGAAAGTATTCACTCGAACCTGCCACTTTGCCCATTTCGCATAAAGTCGGCTGATCATGGCTGCTGCAGCGTTTTAAGATTTCATGTAAAACCGTATCGCTTGAAAATAGATTGTAGTTTTCTAGTTCATCAAATTGGTTGCTGATTTGATGCGTCATCCATGGCTGTTCTAATGTATTCATCGTCTATATTTTCCACTTGTTCTTGTTGGCTTTTCATTTCAGTATAGAGAAAATTTAAAGCATAGACGTTCGGTTTTCAGCGCTTAACAATATGAAGAATTCAGCCATTCAGATACGGCGTAAGCCGCGTCAATCACGTGCAAAGCTCACGCAAGAGGCATTGCAAGAAAGTTTTGTTCGGCTTTTGCATGAGCGCCCTGCCGACAAAATTACCATTCGTGAAATTACCGACCTTGCAGGCGTTGGCTTAGGGACATTTTATGAATATTTTTCCAAGAAGGAAGATTTGATTGCGCTGACCATTCATTTACATGTGAAACACAATGCCGAACAGATGAAAACTTATGCACAATCGCTGATGAAGTTATCCACAGATTTGGATTTTCAAGAGTATTTACAGCAAATCATCCACTTTCAAATTGAGCAAATTCAAGCGCAGCAGTTTTTATGGTCACAGGTGTTTTTATTGGAACGGCGGATTTCAGATATTGAAAGTTACCGTAAAAGTTATGTCATGATGGTGCAAATGTGGCAACACATGCTTAAGCCTTTTATAAATAACGAGGAAAAGCTCAAGCCAATGGCTTTAAATATACAAAGAGTGTGTTATGGCTTTGTGTCGCAAAGCTTGTTGATCGTACCCAACTTTACTGAATGGGATGAATTAAAGCGAGATATAATTCATATGTTGCGCGATTAGACTTCGCGGACAAGTCTAATGACGTTTCAAATGCATCGGTGAATAAAATAAAGTCATGTTATTTACAAAAAAACCGGCTCTTAAACCAGTTATTTTAGATATTTAGGTAATTCATTTTTACGGTAGAAGAAAATCATTCATCACTTGGTTCATCCTTCAATAAAAGTGCTTTAGAAGTTATGCTTTTATTGCCAGCTTACTTATCTCATTTATACGCCTTTGCAATGCTGGCCAGTTGTAAGCTCTTTAAAAATTCAGCCTTATATTTTGGACTATGGCCTAATGCACCCCTATGATAGCCATTTGGGATCGCCTGATAGACTACTGGCAATTTTTATTTGCACACTTTCTGGTAATAACTTTGAGTACCAAGGTGATCTACAAATGGTCTGCGGCGCCTTAAACAAACATCAGTGTTACGGTTAGGGTCTTATATTCAATCGACTGCCGTTTTAAATAGCTTAGGGATGGCCTTAAGTCTGAATTTTTTAAAAGATTGGCTGAGGTGCTTGTTTTAACTCAGTTTGTAGTTCTGATAAACAGCGTTTACGGGCCTGATTTAATAAAGACTGCATATCTGGACTAACCAGTTGATTTACATTGATCGATCTGCTTCGGCTGCTCCCTACAACACGCTGGGGAAAAATGCCGCTACATTGGTATCTGGATTTGGATTGGTTTCTACGTATTCAGCAATATATTCATATTGATAACCACCCGGTGCCAAGGGTATTGCAGCTTTAAGATTCAATTCAAGCGCATCTTTTTGTCCCTGAGCTGCAACCGCAATCACAGCTGCACCACCTTGACTACGCCCCATCAGTATCCAGTCTTTACTAAATTGCCTCGGCTTCCAAGAATGCAATGCACGCACAGAATGCACCAAATTATAAACTTAACTGACTACATTCATATGAGGGCGCAGTTTTGGCTTACCCAATCCTTATAATCTGTTGCAACCACTACATAGCCATGCCTCAAACAACTGTCGATTGCACCATCTATGACTAGTTGCAAACTATATACAGGCCCATTGTATAATCACTTGAAGGAGCACTTGTATCAGCCACACAGTCGTGCCATGTGCTCATGCCAATACGGTCCAGTCTTGTTTAAGTGCTTATCCTTTTGGGCGTAAAATATATCCCGAGGTCAAAATGGGTTCGCCATTAACCCCCTCAACTACGATATGCGATCACGTAAGGTTGCCTAGTATGTTGATATGATGCAGGAATCGATTCAAGTTGGAGTGACAACACCTGACCTGACAACAATAAAGATAGGTGTGCCAACCATCACCCCATAAAGAATTTATTTACAATTTTCTAAAACAACTTAGACCACTTGCCAATATTTCTTCAGCTGTATTTTTAGCTTATTTTAAGTATTAAATAATGTCTTTAATGTTGAAAAGCTCTGCAATATTAACAACATAAAAATGTCTTTCATTAACTAGAATCAGCAAAAAAACCTATATTAAGGCCAAAATCCATAATAAAAATATGGATTTAGATATTTCGTCCTGTTCTACCTATCATAGCTTTATATTTGAGTTTAATTCATGGATAAAATATTAAAACAAAATATATAAATAAATAATATAAATTCAATAACTTGATTCATCGAATTAACCATTTATTCAAAACTATTTTTCCATTTGTCAAAAGCCACAGAAAGCTTTAGAGTCAATAAGTATATAAAGATTTTTAAGCTTTTAACGGCTACAGTTTTATGACTTGTCTTCGATTGATTGCTGCTTGAAAAATTTTAGAATGAGAGAAAAACTGTTGTCACATTGTCACTTTAAAATGAATTAACAAAACGGTTAAGGTCATGTGCTGTTGAGCGTGTTATCAATTGAAATGTTATAACTCCCAACTTTAATACATGATTATAATAATGGAGATACTCAATGAGCGACGACGTTAAAAAATGTCCTGTCACCCACCTAACAACTGATGCTGGTGCTCCTGTTGTAGACAACCAGAACAGTATGACGGCAGGTGCACGTGGTCCTTTACTTGCCCAAGACCTATGGCTTAATGAAAAACTCGGTAATTTCGTTCGTGAAGTAATTCCAGAGCGTCGTATGCATGCCAAAGGTTCTGGTGCTTTCGGTACGTTTACCGTGACTAACGATATTACCCAATATACCCGCGCTAAAATTTTCTCAGAAGTTGGCAAAAAAACTGAACTTTTTGCTCGTTTCTCTACCGTAGCGGGTGAGCGTGGTGCTGCAGATGCAGAACGCGATATTCGTGGTTTTGCCCTTAAATTCTATACTGAAGAAGGTAACTGGGATTTAGTTGGTAATAACACCCCTGTCTTCTTCCTACGTGATGCTCGTAAATTCCCTGACTTAAACAAAGCAGTAAAACGCGATCCTAAAACCAATAAGCGTAGTGCAACTAATAACTGGGATTTTTGGACTTTACTACCTGAAGCTCTACACCAAGTTACGATTGTGATGTCTGACCGCGGTATTCCAGATGGTTACCGTCATATGCATGGTTTTGGCAGTCATACTTTCAGTTTTATTAATGCCAATAATGAACGCTTCTGGGTTAAATTCCACATGCGCACTCAACAAGGTATTAAAAACTTAACCGATGCTGAAGCTGAAGCGATTATTGCCAAAGACCGTGAAAGCTCACAAACCGATCTGTTCAATGCAATTGAACGCGGCGATTTTCCAAAATGGAAAATGTACGTTCAAATCATGCCTGAACTTGATGCAGAAAAAGTACCTTATCACCCATTTGATTTAACCAAAGTATGGCCTAAAGGCGACTATCCGTTGATTGAAGTGGGTGAATTCGAACTCAACCGTAACCCTGAAAACTATTTCCAAGATGTTGAACAAGCCGCTTTTGCACCAAGTAACTTGGTGCCGGGCATTAGCTTCTCACCTGACCGTATGCTGCAAGCGCGTTTATTCAACTATGCTGATGCTGCACGTTATCGCGTGGGTGTAAACCATTACCAAATTCCTGTAAATGCACCACGTTGCCCTGTTCATTCCAACCGTCGTGATGGTCAAGGCCGTATGGATGGTAACTATGGTGCAACACCGCATTATGAACCAAACAGCTTCAGCCAATGGCAAGAGCAACCACAATACAAAGAACCACCATTGAAAATTACTGGTGATGCTGACTTGTGGGATTACCGCGAAGATGACAGCGACTATTTCAGTCAACCACGTGCATTATTCAACTTAATGAATGATGAACAAAAACAAGCATTGTTTAATAACACTGCTGGCGCAATGGGCGATGCACTCGACTTCATCAAATATCGTCATATCCGTAACTGTTACGCATGTGATCCAGCTTATGGTGAAGGTGTTGCAAAAGCATTAGGCTTAACTGTAGCGGATGCGCAAGCTGCTCGTGCAACTGATCCAGCTCAAGGTAATCCAGGCTTGCTTTAAGTTTTATCTTTGAATAAAAAAACCACCTTTTAAGGTGGTTTTTTCTTGGCATTAAATATTCCAATTACCTTTTAATTAATCCTTAAACAATCAATTTTTTGCCTTCATGCATGGTTAAAAATGGATTCATTAACTTTGATGTTTTTCGCATTGCATGATGTAAGTCATGTTCAGGTTGGTCTCTAGCTTCATCAGTCAACTGAAAAGTCCGATAATGCATTGCCAATGAACATTTTGACTGTAAATCTTTATGAGCCTGAAAAGCTTCTTCGGGATTCATGTGCAAATATTTCATTAAACGACGTGGCTCATAAGCTCCAATCGGTAATAATGCTACTCGGGGTGCACCTAAGCGTGTATGGATTTGTTTGAAATGTGCAGCATAACCCGTATCTCCAGCAAAGAAGAAATGTCCTGTACTATGCACGATGGAAAAACCTCCCCATAAGGCATGATTTTGATCTCGCCAACCACGACCTGAACCATGCTGTGCAGGCGTATAAACGATACGCAAATCTTCAAACATTTCCGATTGCCACCAATCAAGTTCAATGACATTGAAATGTGTGGGTAAATAATAAGCATTGCCTAAACCAGTATAAATCGGCATAGCGAATTGTTCATGTAACCAATTCAAGGTTGCTAAATCCATATGATCATAATGATTATGGCTCAGTAAAACCCCATGAATTGTAGGTAATTCTTCTAAGGCAATTCCTGCAGGACAAGCACGTCGTGGTCCAGTCCCTTGACGTGGGCCTGCATACTCCGCCCATACAGGATCGGTCAAAAAATTATATGGCCCAATTTGAATCAAAACCGTCGCATGTCCGACAAACCAAACCAACCAATCATCCATTTTAGCCAATGGCCGATTGTGCGGAATGCTACGCGAAGAAGCAAAAAACTGTTGGTATTCTTGCTCACGATCTACTTTCCATGTATCGCTTTTACGCGTCATGATCCATTTCAGCATATCTTTACGCGTAAACGCATCTGGATTTCGAAGGGTATTAAAGAATTTTTCCCCATTAAAATGGTCAGTTGCCAGATAATCAAATACAGGCTTCGTCCACGTATGTTTCATACAGCTTTTAGTACTGATTTGAAACTGTGCTGATTGAGTTTTTTGATTCATGTGTATTTAAAATTCATTCACTATGCTGACAAACCTTGCAAAGTATTTAACCTCGCAGACCTATTGATCAAGACGACCTTTCATGCGCTCAAGCCAAACCTTCCGAGATTGAGGCTTGACAAAGAGTGCCACAATTTCAGGATGAAGCTGTTTAATTTGTGCTTCAATTCTGTTGACACAAGCTTCTATATCATCTGACGTTAAATTATCTTTAAATTCAAGACTCAAAGATGCCAAAACTTGATGTGCACCCATCTGCTCTGTTAACACCCCATTGGCAGAATGCACTGCTGGATCTTGCTCTGCAACCATCAAGACATTATGCCTCAATTGTGGATCAGCAGTTTCTCCCATGAGCAATCCTTTAGTCTCACGTGCAAGTAAAATTGCTGAAATAGCGAGTACAACCCCAATTAGAATTGATGCCAGACCATCAAGCATTGGCATATTCAGCGCGTGTGATAAATAGATACCGATCAGGGCAATAAACAGACCAATCAGCGCTGCTGAGTCTTCAAATAACACGGTAAATGTCGTCGGATCTTTACTGCGTCGAAATGCTTCAAAATAGCCCTGTTTCCCTTTGATTTTACGAAATGCTTTCAATGCCACAAACCAAGAGGTCCCTTCACACAAAATCGCAATACCTAACACGATATAGTTAATCATCGGATTTTGCATTTCTTCGGGGTGATAAATATGACTAATCCCTTGATAAATCGACACGATCGCACCCAAAGCAAAGACCATCAACGCCACAATAAAAGCCCAAAAATACAGCTCTCTCCCATAGCCAAACGGATGGCGTGCATTTGCTGGCTGCTGCGATTTTTTCATACCGTAGAGCAGTAAGATTTCATTTAAAGTATCAACCACAGAGTGAATGGCTTCACTCAACATGGCCGAACTATTCGTGATGTAGGCAGCGACAAACTTCACCAGTGCAATCGCTAAATTGCCGAAGAGCGCTGCATATACCACGATTTTGTTAGATTCAGACATGTAAAATTGTCCTAAATTTATTTTTATCAAACAGATCTATTTGATTTTATAGCTCATTCCATAGTACTCAAACTGACTGTAGCTGTTGTTTGTTATTTTGTTGTTTTTACACCAACTGTCGATTGTTTCGACAATGCCATCATGTTCAATGTGAAACACGCTCTTTAGCGCAAAGGTATAGAACAAAAAAAGGAAGCCGCAGCTTCCTTATAATTCTGTAGATGTACACGGTTCAACGTACTTTATTAAAATATTGCTCGCGCCACTCTTTCCAAAAGTACATCACAATACCAAACATCACGACCACGATTCCAACAAAGGCATTGGAGCTAATATATTCACTGTTCAACGTAGCTCCCAAAACCAATGCTATGACAGGTGTCATCACATTACTGAGTGACACCGTTGATGCCGTCAAACGTTTGATCAGCCAGAAGTAACACAGCATCGCTACAATGGATGACATGATCATAGTAAACACAAAACCGAGCATGGCACGGCCACTTGGCAATTCGGTTGGAAAATGCTGCCAGATAAAAGGAATGATGAGTACCGAACCCAAGGCAGAAACAATCAGAGAACCTGTTGCCTGAGACATCGGCTTTAACGGTGCATTAATCTGCTTCACCCAAAAAATCGAACTAATATACGACACCATGCTGATTAGCATCAGTACAACGCCAATTGGATTGACTTTGCTATCAGCAGAATCTGCAAAGACAAAAGTTAGACCTCCCACTGCAACCGCCATGCCCAACCACTGCAAAGCGACCAATTTATGTGTTTTTAAAATTACATGCCCAATCAAACCGGCAATTAAGGGTGAAAAACCAAAAATCAGTGCCATTAAACCAGAGGTGAGATAATTGGCTGCGAGATAAATAAACAACTGTGCGCCAATCAAATTCAAACTCCCTGCCACATAACTTTTTAATGAGGTTTCATCAAACGGCAAAGGATCACGCATCAATTTCAACAGAAACAGCGCAATAATAGATGCGCCGAAGTAACGGATAATCAACACCCACATCGGATGTATTTCCTGCACACTCCACACAATCGCGAGCGCGTCGTCGCCCAAATCAGTACCAAAAGAGCATATATACTTGCCGTCAGCGGCAGTGAAGATTTCATTTCATTCTCAAATTTGATTGTTCTAACGACTTAACCTGAAACCCACTATTCAGATCTGGAACTACTCGTAAGACCATTAACTAATAAAGTTTAAGACCAATTATTGCTCTCCCCTTTATCAACTAAATTGGAGGCGGTATGAATGCCACCCGATCGTTTGGGGTATAAGGACTTCTCTTCAAACGATCAATAATCTCCCCTAACCCTTCTTTAAAAAAAGAGGGGGAATCATCCAAACGAAATCCATTCTTCACAAAGACTACTCCCTCCTTTGAAAAAGGTGGGCTGGGGAGGATTAAAACCGTTGAATAGATCTACATAAGCTAAAACTATATACATGGACTACAAAATAGCTTTATAAGTGCGACGCTAAAACTAAAGACATAAAAAAACAGACCTACGTTACCGCAAGTCTGCTCCTCTTAGACATTCAGCTTACTTTACAAGTTTACGTAAATCTTGGCTTAAATCTAAATATTTATCCGCTTCAAACGCCGCATTCTTGCTAATCAATTTTTTCAAATGACGCATCTCTTTCGCAGCATTCACAGTGATACCACCCACGATTACACCGTCAGTAACACCAAACAAAACAAATGATGATTCTGCAGCTAATTCAGGATTTACTTCGCCACGTGCAATCCATTCGCTTGCAGCCATATCACCCACAAATTGATAGTTGATATTCAATTGATCTGTCCAGAACCACGCTGGGTTTGGGGTTGGATGTTCAACATCCATTACATGACGAGCAAAGATACCTGCTTGCAAGTTCGCATTTTCCCAAGTTTCGACACGACGGTGGTTACCACAGTCACGAAGCTGAGTCGCAACGTCACCCGCTGCATAAATATCTGGATGCGAAGTTTGGCAGTTATCATTCACTTTAATGGCAAAATCAACGTCTAAACCTGCATCAACCGCAAGTTGAGCATTTGGCACAATGCCAATACCATAGATCACTGCATCGGCACGAAGTTCTTCACCGCCTTCAAGCGTGATCACCACTTCTTCACCATCAAGCTTACAGTCAGCAATAGAAGTCGAAAGACGAACATCTACACCTGCAAGACGTTGTTGAGCCAATAAGAATTCGCTCAATACGCGTGGAGATGAACGCCCCATCACCATTGGACCCATTTCAATCACGGTCACGATACAGTCTTTAGAACGTGCTGAAGAAGCAAGCTCAAGACCAATCACACCACCGCCGATCAATACAATACGGCGACCCGCTTGTAATACAGGCACCAATGCTTGTGAATCTTCAAGGTTACGTAAGGTATAAACGTGTTTACCCAAAGCATCGAAATTCGGTAAACGGCGTGCTGCACCACCGGTTGCTAGAAGCAACTTGTCAAATGCAACAATTTCGCCATTTTTCAGTTCAACTGTTTTTGCATCGCTATGGATTTTCACAGCGCCATTGCCACGAATATGTTCAACACCGAGTTCTGCCAATTTTTCTTCTGACAGAATTTCGATTTTGGTCTCTTCAGGTTTTAGAATTACGTCTTTAGACAAAGGCGGACGTTCATAAGGAAGATGTGTTTCATCACCCACCAAAATGATTTTGCCTTCATACTTGTTCGCACGGAGTTCTAAAATGGCGCTAGCACCAGCTTGACCAGCTCCAACAATAACGATGGTTTCGATACCATTTTGGCTCATGGGTTTGTTCCTTATTTCAATTCTGCAGATACGATGCCGAAGCCCGCAATCCACTCACTAATATCTTCGTAGCAATGTGTAGTCATGTCGTATTCGCCCACTTCATGTAGTGCAGCAAAAGCAGCCATCCAAGAACGAACTTCTTGACCGCCACGACCGCCTTCAACACGAATTTCAGCTTCAGTCATCGCTTCAATGGCAGCAAAGTCAGCTTTGGCAAACGTCTCAAGCAATGCGCGATCCCATTCAGGGTTTAAAGGCACTGCGACAGAAGTATCACCCGCTGCGAGCTTTTGACCGACAGCAATGATTTTGCCTTGACGTATATTACGTGCCTCTTCAGTTGGGTTACGACCTGCAATCAGGAACTCTTCCACTTCTGGTGGAACTGAACCCATTTGCGGCGTTGGTGGATCATGAGACAAACCACCTGTACCCAAAACAAGTACACGTTCATTCTCTAAGTTCAATGATTTAATGAACTGACCGACTGCACGACCCAAAGCGACTGTACGCTTGGTTGTTGGCATCGGTGCAGCTGCACCATTGATAAAAATTGGAATCGTTGGATAACGATCGAGTTGACCACCACAAAGGAAATGTAATGGTTGAGTCACACCGTGGTCTGCCTGCATACGATAAGAGTATGCAACATCGACACCTTCATCCAATACGCGACGAACCAGACTGATTGCTGTTTCTTCAGGCACATTGATGTGGTCATTGTCTTTACCATAATCCCAATCACCTGCTGCTTTGGCACGAATACCGACGCAGAAAGATGGCATGAGGTCATAGAAGAAACCATTGAAATGGTCTGGACCAAAAGTAATGATCAATGTTGGATTATAGTCTTCAACTTCTTTAGCAAGTTTGGCAAAAGTTTCGCGAACTTTTTCCTCTTTGTATTTCTCTTGCGGAGAAGCGAATTCCATTAGGGGACTGTGCGATGCACAAATAAGTTTAACGGCCATGGGTGACTCCTAAACGGAAGGCAGCCAAGACGGCTGCCGAGTAAGTCCTTTACGTATTTGGCGAATTAAATCTCGTCAAAGAAGCCAGCACGTGGTTGACGTAAACCACGGATACCCAGACCACATTCAGCATTAATTAAAACACCAGTTAATGGGCGGTTGTTTTGACGAGAAGCCAATAACACGTATGAACCAGTCATATCTTCAGGTTCGGGTAAGAAATTGAGCGGCATGCCGCGTGCAATCTTCTCAGGATCACGTGCATCGAGTAGACCGAGGTTTTCTTGGCCTAAAGAAGCAGCACCTTTGATGTTTACATTCATACCCGACGGAGCAACAGCGTTCACTCGTACTTTAGGCGCAAGCTCATAGGCTAATTCTTTCATAATCCCAACGCCAGCATGCTTAGACGCTGTGTATACAGGGCCTCCGCCTGCCGAATACAATGCTGAGTTAGACAAAGTAAATATGATAGAACCTTCCGAAGCTATCAATGCATCAAGTGCAGCTTTGGCACCTAAGATGAGAGATTTGGTGTTAATACCCATAATCTCATCAAAAGCTTTCTCCAGCTGTTCACCCGATGTATTGACGATATCTGCGTAATGATCCCAGATACCTGCGTTTCCGACGAAACAGTCAAGTTTGCCATAATGTTCTACAGTTGCTTGAACTGCACGAACATTATCCTCATAGCTGGCTACATCTCCTGCGATCGCAAGCACGCGGTCACCAAAATGTTCTTTCAATGCATCAACTTTCGATTGAGAACGTTGAAGAACAGCAACTTGTGCACCTTCTTCTAAGAAACGTTCAACCAATGCCCAGCCTAAGCCTGAACCACCACCGGTAATAAGTGCAACTTCGCCTTGTAGCCAACCCATGATTACTCTCCTGCCATCTCTACGTATAAAGCACCATCTTCAACAATCACAGGGAATGTCTTGATAGGATCTGTTGCTGGTAAGCATAATGCTTGACCAGTTTTCAAACAGAATCGAGCCGAATGAAGTGGACATTCAACAGTGCCATCATCTTCAAGGTAACCTTCAGACATTGAAGCATTACCATGTGAACAACGGTCGTTCATCGCGAAAAATTCGCCATTGTTGTTGAATACTGCAAGCGCATCGATACCGTTAACGCCGCAATCTACTTTCAATGCTTCGCCTTCGTCTAATTCGTCAACTTGGCAAACAAAAATCTTATTCATTAGAAGAACACGCTCAGGTTATGTGAGTTGTAAGTCACCTGATCAAGGGTAATCTTACGGTTGAAGATTTCGAAACCTTGCTCAGTGTCGACTTTGCGGATCTTGTCGTGACGCTTACCACAGTAGATTGTTACATCTTTCTCTTTCTGGGTACGGTACAACAAGTACGTTACGTAAACGTCGTATTCGCCTTCAACTTCAGTCGCTTCAACAATCACATTTGAAACCATGTGTGTTGTACGTGAAGGAGGTTCTTCAGCCCAAGCCATACCTGTCTCTAAACGAGCTACACGGCGTTCCAACAAATCTTTAGTATCGTTAAATACCCAAGTTGTTGGCGGCTCAATCGAACGACGACGGTCACGTGTTTGCGCGTTTGGTGTTGTGCGTAACGTATAAGAAATATCTTCAGCTAATACAGCTAACCAATCGCGGAACTTCCAATCGTCCAGCAATTTTGCTTCACGATAAAGAAACTGACTAATTTGGTGATGGAGTTCTAAACTAATTTGACTCATTTCATAAGCTCCTTCTCATATTCGTCAGCCGCAGCTTCAACGTCTTCCCATTTTTCATGAATCAATAAATCTGCCCAACGGCGGTACATACCACGTGCTGCAGTTTCAGAGAAAATATAGTTAGTGATACCCGGGATACCATCTTCACGTACTTTCTCGTTACCTTTACCCATTTCCATAATGAGTTTGTTTTGACGCGCTTTGTAACCACGTAAAACTTTTTGGATTTCGATCCAGTTTTCAGAGTCATCTTGCTCTAGGAAACCAGCAGGACCGAAGGCACGAGTTGCAGAACGTTCAAATGCTGCTTGTACATCTTCTGGCGCGTCCGCATCACAGATACAGAATGCCCAAACTTCAGTTTTGTTTGGACCACGTGGGTGCCATACACGAAGAGTCGCAGTACCGTTCAACCAAGACAATGTAGGGAACATGGTGTTGTGACCCGCTAAACGAAGCGCACGAGTTTCACCTAGGCGTTCTTTCACTTCTTCGTAAGTTTCACGGAAGTAGTTCGCTACTTCACCGTCAACCCATACGTTTGCATCTGGTTTCTCTGTGAAGAAGAAGCCTGAACCATGACCACGTGAACCGTATTGGATCGCGTCTTTCGCAGTTTCCCAAACTGGACGAGCAGTTTGTGCAGCACCTAATTTCTTAGAAGATTCGTCGTCTGGTTTTGCACCAAGTACCTGAATTGCAGATGCGTGAGAGAACAACGCGTGGTATTGGTCAGATGCGAACTGTTCGGCTGCAAATTTCCAGTTACAGTCGATTTCCCATTTGTGTACACCACCCACGATCACAGTACCGCCTTCGCGACGATCGACAACACCGTCCAGGTACCAAGCGATATCGCCCATGTATTCTTCTAGATCTGGCGTAGTTTCATCCCAGCATCCGAAGATCAGGCCTTTGTATGATTTAACGCGGTTAACTTCTACCAGACCCCATTGCTCTTTACATGCACCATGTGGGTAAGCACGATCTTCAAGCGGGATATCTTTTAGAGAACCGTCAATACCGTATGACCAGCCGTGGTATGGGCAAGTGAACGCACGTGTATTACCACAGTCCGCGAAGCTCACACGCATAGAGCGGTGACGACATTGGTTTAAGAATGCTTTGATTGAGCCATCTTTTTGACGTGCTACGATGATTGGATCTTCACCCATATAGGTATTGAAGAAATCGCCGGCTTTAGGAATTTGGCTCTCATGGCATAGGAATAACCATGTACGACCGAACACACGTTCTAATTCAAGTTCGTAAATGTCTGGATCGGTATAGATAGATGGCGTGATACGTCCATTTTGTGCATCGACTAAAGCATCGATTTCGCGCACATCAATTTTTCCACTCATGAAAAGCTCTCCTGTGACCATAAGGCACAAAGTAATAGACTCAACTTTTCAACGATGATGGATTTTAGAGCGATATTCGGGAAATATTTATTTTGTTTTAATTAAGAGATTTTATGGATTATTACGGTAGATTTTTTTTATAGTATTTTTTTTAAATTACCGAGAACACCATTTATTTCGTGAATGGCAAAATAATCCTCACGCAATAGTTGTTTATAGATTATACTGAACGAACTTCTAAGTAAGACATTTTTTGGATTACTCCACGGGTTGATTATATGGAATTACGACACTTACGCTACTTCATTACTGTTGCTGAAGAACTCAATTTCAGTAAAGCTGCGTTAAAACTTTATACTGCTCAACCTTCTTTAAGCCAACAAATTAAAGATCTTGAAGAAGATGTCGGCGTAAAATTGTTGCACCGGACTAAACGCAAAGTTGAGCTCACAGAAGAAGGTGCCGTATTTCTAGAACAAGCACGTTTGACACTAGCTCAAGCAGACAAGGCCGTAGCGATGGCACGTCAGGTTTCACAAGCCAAACAACAGATGCTACGGATTGGTTTTGTGCCTGTCGCAGAGATGAAAATCTTCCCATACGTCTTGCCAAATCTGCGTGTTCAAAACCCAGAACTCAAAATTGAATTACTTAGTTTAAATAATCGCGATCAGATGAAATTGCTGCAAAAAGGTGAACTAGATATCACTTTTACTCGCAATAACTTTCATAGCGACGAAATTGAAAGTCAGTTTGTACTACGTGAACCATTGATCTTTATTTTACCCAAAGATCACCCTTTAGCGAAGTACGAACGTATTCCAGTTAAAGCATTGAATGGTATTGATTTTATCATTCCTGCACGCGAACAATCAGGCACATTGCATGAAGCCATTTTAGACTTTGCTTCTAACCATGGCGTTCAATTTAATATCGTGCAAAAAGCCGACAATATCCTGTTTAACATTAACTCCATCGGCATGGGTTTAGGCTGCACGATCCTACCGGGATACATCGCGCCATTGACCATGAACAATACTGTCATTCGTCCTTTAGATGTCGAATTACCGTATCTAGACCTGTACGTAAGTTACCGAAAAACGGCGAGTTCTGTGGCTGTAGATAAATTCCTTGAACTGCTAACCAAAGTTTTTTATCTCGATATCAATCGCGAACAGCGTTAATTTTCGCCAAGTCATAATTTATAGATATAGCACCATTATTTTTGAAATAAATAATGGTGCTTTTTTTATGGCTAAAAAGTCGCTTTTTTAATCGTTTAAATGTTTTAATCGACGCATTTTATCTATCATGCATATCGACTTGATGGAAAATAACTTATAAATTTTAGTTTAGACATTGATAAAAATTGCTAAGAATAGCCGATTTACAACTTAAGTCTAATAAATAATTCTCCTTCCCCAACCATTTAGATGAGCTTATTTTATGCCTTTTTACTGATTTAGACCGTACACTGTCGACCTACTAATGAGAATAATACTCATTTAAAGTATTTCTTTCAAAAGATTTATATAAAAAAAAGGATGGCAAAACCATCCTTTTTTTGAATTTCATGTCAGTGACAAGAAATTACACACCACGCGCTTTTAAATAATCTTTAATCACGGTGTTGAATTCTTCTGCTTTTTCAACTTGAGACCAGTGGCCACATTGGCTGAAAATATGCGCATCAGCATGAGGAACGGTATTCAAAATATCCCACGTACGAGATACAGGAATCACCACGTCTTGTACACCGTGAATCAACAATACTGGCACAGTAATGTCTTTCATTTTTTCGAAGTCGAGTGGGAATTCGAAACGGTCACGGTCGCGTGCGCCAACAACATCCATCAAACGATTTGATGCATAGTCATTTGCAGCAGAAGCGAAACGTACTTTTACTAATTCATCAGTAATCAAGTCTTTGTTTACAACAAACATAGACAAGGTTTTCTTGATGCCTTCTTCTGTTAATACAGGGTTTGCATGTGCTTTAAGTGCTGCAGTTTGTTTAGCACCGCCTGTACCCATAGAAACGATACCCAATACACGTTCTGGATAGTCCAAAGCCATTTGGAATGCTAACCAGCCACCGAGTGAGTTACCCACTAACCAAGTTTTTTCAATACCGAGGGCATCTAGTGTACGTACAGCGTGATCAACCCAAGCACGGATACCATAAGCAGTATTCGGTGCAACAACAGTTTGACCATAGCCAATCGTATCGATAGCGATACAACGTGCTTGTTCACCAATTTGTGGAAGGTTTAACCACCAGTTTGCAGCAGCAGATACACCTGTACCTGAACCGTGTAAAAATAGAATTGGTGTGCCTTCACCCACTTCGTGGTAATGCGTTAATTCGCCTTCAGCAGTTTCAATCCATTTATCTTCTAAACCAAAGAATGAATCAGTTGTATAGTCAGGAATCTGAACAGTGCTCATACATGCTCCTCGTATTGCGTAGAGCTTATGTTTCAATCCATAACGGATTTAAACACAAGGGGGACTCTTTTGGATTTTGTGGTTTTTACAGTCTCATATTACCTGTTCAGCCACTGCTAACTGATACATATTTACGATCATAAACAACAAATAGACTATAATTTAAGTTATTGTTTTTTAAATATATAACTCAAAAAATATATCCATAAAATCTTTGAGGTATTTCTTTTTTAAATAACCCAGCAAATAAAAAGGGAAGCAATGAATCCACTTCCCTCTTTTTTATCCTGAGAAATTAGAACTTATAGGTATAAGTTGTCGCGACACGGTACTCTTGCAAGTCAGATTTGTAATCGAAATCGGCATCGATATACATTGCCTGGAAGCCTAAGCCCTTCAACTTACCTTCAGGCACGGTGTAGTTCACAATTAAGTTCAATTCATCTGACTTCTGATCTTTAAGACCAGCAATTTCTGCATCTGAACCTGTGAAATACACAGCAGTTGTATTTAAGCCTTTCACACCCATTTCTGAGAAATCATAGCCATAAGTAAAGCCCCATGATTTTTCATTTTTTGCAGTAAATGTTGCTATACCCCAGTTGACTAAGTACGGCTGCGGCACCCATCCACCCAGTGTTGGGAATGCATTATCACCAAACATTTGTTGATAACCCAAACCAAAGGTATGCGAACCGTAATTCACTTTCGCACCAACCGATAACGCTTGGTTATCAATTTCGCCATACAGTTTGTCACCCGAATCTGAGTTGTCAAAATAACGGATATGGCTATCCAGTTTGGCTTTTTCACCTAACTTAGTTTTATAGTTCGCGCCGACATATTGCTGTGTGTAAATGTCTTGAACATCGGCATACCAATAGCTACCACCAATTTCAGGTGTAAATTGATGGTCAATACCCGCAATATACATACCATCAGAAGTTGGCCCAAGATCATAATGACCTATGGTGTCATCTGGTAATCTTTTACCTGGAGCGAACATTGATAAATCACGGAATTGGTTGTCATAACGGTTATTAATCCCATCAATGTAAGCCAAAGTTAACTTGGTATCTTTAATCTCTTTCGATTCTAACCATGCACCGCTATAAGTCGTCATTAACTGACGAGATGGATCGAAAACCAACACTGGAGAAACCGGTAATAACTCACCGACTTTCAACTCAGTTTCAGATACTTTAGCTTTCAGGGTCACGCCCACTTTACCAAAGTTATCTTTTGATTCTTTACCGTCGTGCGGCAAGATCCAGTCTGGGTTTTTATCACGTGCATTAAGTTTAAATGCATGTTGAACCAAAAGGTCAGCACCCACTTGAATACCTGCACCAATATCTTGATACCCTGACTTGGCATCCAAAGTCACACCCTGTGACCATGAACCCCAGTTACCCGCCGGATTTTCTTTAATTTGACGGTCTAAGTAGAAGTTTTTAAATTTCAATTGTACTTGGCTGTCGTCAACAAAGTCCGCATAAGTTGCAGATGTTCCTAATGTTGCTGTCGCAGCAAGAATTGCTATCCATAAATTTTGACGACGCATGGCTTATTCCCAGTGATCAAATTAAGCTATGACATCATCATGCTCAACAATACCTTGGAAAAAAATCCGACTACAGTATTAAGGTTTATCAGGCTTTTGTACGATTTGAACTTTGGATGCGATTTCTAGTTATTTTCCTTAGAGATTAAAACAATAACTCTTTTTTATTATTTAGAACGACTGATTAAATTAACCCCATGTTTTATTAACGTAAAATAGAAAGTTTTTTATTTTTCGCAATTACATACGCTGTATTAATTGCTTTTAAGTTTAATCAAAGTTTTCTACTGAGATTTATCCTTATTTAAGTTATAAAATTTAGCTATCACATAATATTTAATTTATATAATCATCAACAGCTTAAAGTTAAATTTCACTATTATGACTGCTCGGAATCAGCCATTTGTTCGCAAGACTTTTCTTATTTCAATCCGCTTTCCATGCCTCAAATCAATCTCAACGTAATCTCAAGCCCATCTCAAACCAACACAGCCACTTCAGACATAAAAAAAGCGCCCATTTCGGGCGCTTTTTGATTTAAAGCAAATTAAGCATTGGCTTCTTTTGCTTTAGACATGGTCAATGCCAAATCTTCGATCATATCTTCTTGACCACCAACAGTACCACGACGACCAAGCTCAAGAAGAATTTCACGCGCAGAAACGCCATATTTCGCTTCAGCACGTTTCGCGAATAACAAGAATGATGAGTAAACACCGGCATAACCTAAAGTTGCTGCATCACGGTCAGCACGGATCTGATGTGTCATCATTGGAATGATTAAATCTTCCGCAACATCTTGAACTTTAAACAAGTCCACACCTGTCTCCATCTGCATACGGTTGGCAACCGCAACAAACAATTCAAGTGGAGTATTACCTGCACCTGCACCTAAACCTGCAGAAGCTAAATCGACACGCGTTGCACCAGCTTGAACCGCTGAAACAGAGTTCGCAACACCCATACCTAAGTTATGGTGACCGTGGAAACCGATTTCGATCTCTGAAGCCAGGTTGGCACGTAAAATACCCACGCGGTCAGTCACGTCTTGAGGCAACATATAACCAGCAGAGTCAGTCACATAAATACAGTTTGCACCGTATGACACCATTTTGCTGGCTTCTTCCAAAAGTTTTTCAGGAGTTGCCATGTGCGCCATCATCAAGAAGCCCACAGTGTCCATGCCAAGTTTACGTGCAGCAGTAATGTGCTGTTCAGAAACGTCAGCTTCAGTTGAGTGCGTTGCAACACGAATGGTTGCTACACCAACATCATGTGCCATTTTCAAATGGTCAACCGTACCAATACCAGGAAGTAAAAGTGCAGATACTTTCGCCTGTTTCAGGTTTGGAATCACCGCTTTTAGGTATTCTTCATCGGTTGCTGCTGCAAAACCATAGTTCACAGAGTTACCGCCTAAGCCGTCACCATGCGTAACTTCGATTAAAGGTACACCTGCATCATCCAAAGCAGTTGCAATGGCAACCATTTGTTCAGGTGTAGTTTGATGGCGCATAGGATGCATACCATCACGTAAAGTCATATCATTAATAATAATCTTAGACATTTTGGTATTCCTTAAGCTTCAGCAGTGTTTAATACGCGTTCTGCAAACATTTCTGCAGTACGTGCAGCTGCCGCAGTCATAATGTCGAGGTTACCTGCATATTTAGGAAGATAATCACCTAAACCTTCAACTTCTAAGAAGATTGAAACACGGTTACCGTCAAATACAGGACCATTTACAAGTTTGTAACCTGGTACATATTTTTGAACTTCAAGAATCATCGCATGTACAGATTCAGTGATTGCTGCTTGATCTGGTTCACCTTCAACAAGACAGTGAACAGTATCACGCATCATCAGTGGTGGCTCAGCAGGGTTAATGATGATGATCGCTTTACCTTGTTTCGCACCGCCCACTTTTTCAATAGCGCCAGCAGTCGTACGAGTAAATTCATCAATGTTTTTACGTGTACCTGGACCCACAGATTTTGTTGAAACTGTTGCAATGATTTCGCCGTATTCAACAGGCTGAACTCGTGAAATCGCAGCAACCATAGGAATCGTTGCCTGACCACCACATGTCACCATGTTGACGTTCGGAACTTCACCTGCGTCCAATAACGCTTCTAAGTTTACTGGTGGTACGCAGAATGGACCGATTGCAGCAGGTGTTAAGTCAATCATTAACACGCCAAGTTCATTTAATTTGCGGCTGTTTTCAGCATGAACATAGGCAGAAGTTGCATCAAATGCGATTTTAATGTCGTCTTCAATTACGTGTGCAAGTAAACCATCTACGCCTTCAGCAGTGGTTTTTAAACCCATTTTAGCAGCGCGAGCCAAACCTTCAGACGTCGGGTCAATACCAACCATCCATACTGGTTCTAAAAATTCGCTGCGTTGAAGTTTGTAAAGCAAGTCAGTACCAATGTTCCCTGGACCGATCAATGCACATTTAATCTTTTTCATGAATGTGTACTCTTAAAAATTCCGTAAAACCCAAGCTTATTTCGCTGCAAATGCTGCAGTCACAGAACCAAAGCCTTCAATTTCAACTTTGAATTCATCACCAGGATTTGCCACAACCATTGGGCCTAAGGCACCGGTCAATACGATGTCACCTGCAAGCAATGGACGACCACGACGAACCATTTCGTCAGCCAACCACACTGCTGCATTTAATGGGTTAGAAAGACACGCTTTACCCACACCTTGTGAAACCACTTCTTCACCACGAGTCATGACCATTTTGCAATTTACAAGGTCAAGATCTGCAAGTTTTACAGGCTTAGAACCCAGCACAAAACCTGCTGAAGATGCGTTATCTGCCACAGTATCAATCAACGAGATTTTCCAGTTTTCGATACGGCTATCGACCACTTCAATTGCAGGCAGTGCATATTCTGTTGCACTAATAATGTCTGCATAGGTGTGTTTTTCTTTGGTCAAATCTTGGTTAATCACCAAAGCAATTTCTGCTTCAACTTTTGGCTGAATCAATAAACCAGCAGGGATTTCTTCACCATCGCCATACGCCATGTCAGCAAACAACATACCGAAGTCAGGTTGATCAACGCCTAACTGCGCTTGTACAACTTTTGAAGTTAAGCCAATTTTACGACCTACAAGGCGACGACCTTCTGCCACCGCACGTTTGGTATTCACTTCTTGAACGGCATAAGCAATATCTACATCAGCACTTTCACCACCAAGTTGTGGACGGATCGGTGCAATCGCAGCCTGATTTACTTCCGCATCGCGTAATGCTTGCGCAACTGATTCAACAACAGCAGAATTCGACATCAATGTTTCCTTAAACTGCAAAAATTGGATGCACAACGTGTTTCATCCCGATCACCATCAAAATCAAAGTGATGAAATTCATGTCAGGATTCGCCTAAAGCATTTCACTTGACATACTACACGTTATGTTTAGATGCATTTAGCATCGAGATTTTAGAAAGTGAATACCAATACTTATTTTATTTATGACTATAGCTATTAGCTATAAATTAATCATTATTTATTATTAATATTCAAAAACTTAAGTCAAAATAATTAAATAAAATTCACTATTTTTTTCGCCCTTAAATCTGAATCTCTACTAAAAAACTTGGCTTATACGACTAAAAGATAAGATTAAAAGATTATTTTAGCGTCAGGCCAGCTTTTACACATAGGTGTTCAATTTCATCTGATTTAGTTTAACAAATTGAAAATTTAAAAATAAATCAATAAACAACAATAAGATAAAACCAAAAATTCAAACAAAAAATCTATTCCAGCTTGTGGTAAAAGGCCAAATAGTTGCGCTCAACTTTTTAAGGTAAATTTGCTAGAAGACTGCTTGTTATTGTAGAAAAATCTAGTGTTATTACTTTTTTAAATAATTGAATTTACTCATTTCATCAAGTAGAGCTTACGTTACTATTCATTTGGTAACAAAAAAGGTGAAAACAAATTTCACCCTTTTTACTCGTTTGTATCTAAAACTATACAGCTAGACGTAATTTCACGTGTTCTAGTAGAAATTCAGTCAAATCACCTACGCTATGTGCAATATGTAAGGGTTGAAAACACTGGAGTGTTTCTACAGTATGCACTCCATAGCTCACGCCTACACGTGGCATCTGAATATTGAGGGCCATTTCTAAATCATACGACGTATCACCAACCATAATGGCTTGATCGGCACGTAGTCCTGTTTCCGCCAAAATTTCTGCCAACATCAACGGATCTGGCTTAGATTTGGTTTCACTGGCTGCACGTGTCGCACGAAACAACTCATGACTTTGCGTTTGAGCCAAGACACGGTCTAGACCTTTACGACTTTTTCCTGTTGCAACAGCCAATTGTAGACCGGCATCGCGTAATTCCTGCAACATATCCGCGACACCATCAAACCACATATCCCCTTTGGAATGGGCCACATAGTGATCGGCATAACTTTGCAAAATGTCGCTGTGCAATTCAGGAACCGTCGGAAATAACCGCTGTGCGACTTCCGGCAGACCTAAACCAATAATACTTTTCGCATCAGCATCGGTCAGCGGCTGTGAATATTGATCTGCTGCAAATTTTAAACTCGCTACAATTTGACCCACAGAATCAAATAAAGTGCCATCCCAATCGAAAATGACTAGTTTTACAGCTGAGTTCATACGTTTTCCTAGATTTGATTCAGTGTTTGGTAATTCAGATTCTGGAGTGCATCAATTTATTTACCTCACCCCGGCCCTCTCCTTAAAGGAGAGGGAGAAAGAAAACTTACGAAGCAGTCCTGCTCAGGGAGAGAAGTCTCGTATTTAAAACTTACTCGTCATCTTCTGAAGACTTCACCACTTTGTCGGCTTTTTGCGCGCGTAGCTGCGCCACAAGGCTTTGCATATCTTCTGGCAATGGCGCTTCAATGGTTTGGTAACCCGGAATTTCTAAACGCATAGCATGCAGACATAAACGACGTGGCTTTGGACCACGGTATTCAGTTTCATGACCGTATTTTTCATCGCCCACCAATGGATGACCAATACTTAAACCATGTACACGGATCTGATGTGTACGGCCCGAAAGTGGAGACGCATACACCAATGTGGCATGCATAAAACGTTCTTTCACGTTCCACAGCGTCTTCGACTCTTTACCTTCTTTAGGTGATACACGAACACGACGCTCGCCATTTGCCAGTTCGTAACGATGCAAAGGCTGATCAATGAGCTGCTTATCCAAACTCACCACGCCTTTCACCACAGCAGCATAAGTTTTTTGGATTTTGTGCTCACGTAACATGTCTTGCAAGGTTTTCAGCACACTACGTTTCTTGGAAATCATCACCAAGCCCGAGGTATCACGGTCAATGCGGTGAATCAGCTCAAGGTATTTCTTCCCTGTTGCGGCACGTAAGCCTTCGATCAAGCCATACGCCACACCACTACCGCCGTGAACAGCAATACCAGAAGGTTTGTTTACCACCATTAAGCCTTCATCTTCGTACACCACACGGCTCAGTAAACTTTGTGCCACTTTGTCCGATACGGGAACCGCAGACTCATCTTTTTGCTCATAACGAATTGGAGCAACTCGAACTTGGTCACCAATATTGAGTTTGGTTTCCGCTTTGACGCGTTTTTTATTGACGCGGACTTGGCTTTCACGAATCAGACGATAAATGCGACTTTTAGGCACACCTTTCAGACGACTAAACAGGAAATTATCAATACGTTGACCCGCCTGATGCTCGTCCACTTCAAACCAGGTGACGCTTTGCCATTCTTGCGTAGAATTCATACAGTTACTGTGACCTAAAAAAATACTAAAATTGATTAAAAATTGATCATTTAAGCTATACTTTTCGCAAGAAACATAAGCTTAGCCCATAGGCAGATGATGCAAGGTTTGATATAGTCAGCGCACGGAAACCACCGTAACTGAGTAAAAGTTGATTCATTTCAGTATTTACTGTCATTGAACTTTCAAGCAATTACTCATTTAGCTCGGAAAGGTCCCAAAAGAATTATGCCGACGCCGAAGGCTTATTATATCGGCAAAACTGCAAACTGTTGCGTTTAATTGTGCCGTAGGTACATAAAACAGTTTGCCCCAAAAAAATATGTGCCAACCAAGGTTGGTTTTTAAACGTAAACTGATACACATCAGACCAGTCGCTCCCTGGAAATCGTGTTCAGGCCACAACGTTTGATGCATTGGATCTGCACAGTTTGTAAAGGTACGATGATAATTCCGTATCAAGACGCTCTATCAGATATGAATGGATGCTCTTCGAGCAATGTGACAGTGAAAGTTACTCACATCCAATGCACCGTTTGTCCGCCAGTGAAACGCGTTCAGGTGACTTTAATCGTTTAAAAGATTGAAGCCGTATTGCCATCATCAATACGTGAATCAAAAACCGTTGCCCACCCAAAGAAGGTCGGTACACATGCACAGATGATGTTTTTCGATCTGTGCAACTTGATCCATGCTATCTGATGCTCGCTACGAGTCAGGCGATGTTCTTCTGTGTATCACTATTAGGTGTTACACCCATGAAACGTATGTTGATTAATGCAACACATGCCGAAGAAATTCGCGTTGCACTTGTCACTGGTCAGCGTCTTTACGATTTTGACTTAGAGAATCGTACCCGTGAACAAAAAAAATCGAATATCTATAAAGGTCATGTGACTCGCGTAGAGCCGTCTTTAGAAGCTGTATTTGTTGAATACGGTGCAGGTCGTCAAGGCTTCTTGTCGATGCGCGAAATTGCTAACTCTTATTACAAAGCAGATCCTCGCCAAACTTCAAACATCCGCGAATTGATCACTGAAGGCACTGAGCTTTTAGTTCAAGTGGAAAAAGAAGAACGTGGTAATAAAGGTGCTGCCCTTTCTACATTTATCTCACTTGCTGGTCGTTATTTGGTCTTAATGCCAAACAACCCGAAAGGTGGCGGTATTAGCCGTCAAATTTCAGGTTCAGTTCGTGAAGAATTGAAAGAAATGTTGGCGTCTTTAAATGTCCCTCGTGGAATGAGCGTAATTGTACGTACTGCAGGTATTGGTCGTTCTCAAGAAGAACTGCAACTTGACCTTCAACACTTGCTTGACCTGTGGGCACAAATCCAAAGTACATCAAGTTCAGGTCCATCACCAATGTTGGTTCACCAAGAAGCCGGTGTGGTTACACGTGCGATCCGTGACTATTTACGTGATGATGTTGCTGAAATTCTGATTGACTCTGAGCAAGCGTATAACGAAGCGTATAACTTTGTTAAAGCAGTGATGCCACGTCAAATCGACAAATTAAAAACCTATACTTTAAATGAACCGTTATTCGCTCATTTTGGTATTGAAAGTCAAATCCAAACTGCCTATGAACGTGAAGTAAAACTTCCTTCTGGTGGTTCAATTGTGATTGACCAAACTGAAGCATTGGTTTCAATTGATATTAACTCTGCAAAATCAACACGTGGTAGCGACGTAGAAGATACAGCGCTCAATACCAACCTTGAAGCTGCAGAAGAAATTGCTCGCCAATTACGTTTACGTGATATCGGTGGTTTAGTTGTGATCGATTTCATCGACATGACCAAAGACCGTAACCAACGTATGGTTGAAGCTAAACTTCGTGAAGCAACACAAAGTGACCGTGCGCGTATCCAATTCGGTCAATTGTCACGCTTTGGTTTGATGGAAATGAGCCGTCAACGCTTACGTCCATCGCTTGAAGAAGCCACTGGTTATGTGTGCCCACGCTGTCATGGCACAGGTATGGTACGTGACCTACGTTCTTTATCACTTTCAATTATGCGTAAAGTGGAAGAAATTGCGCTACGCGAACGTCATGGTGAAGTTCAAGTTGAAGTGCCTGTTGAAATTGCTGCATTCTTATTGAATGAAAAGCGTCACAGCCTTGTATATCTTGAACAAACTTCAAATGTTCGTGTGACTGTACTTCCACACCCTCACCTAGAAACACCACATTACGAAATTTCGTATAACCCTGAAGGTTTTGCACCTACAAGCTATGAACGCACTGAAGCGACACGTTCTAGCGAAAAAGAATTGGGTTACGAAGCATCTGAATGGCATTTAGGTGAAGAACAGGCCGCTGCTGCTCAGCAACAAGCACCTGTACAACAACAAGAAAAAGGCCACAAAAAGAATAAGCAACAACCCGTTGCTGCTCAACAAGCACCTGCACAAGTTGCCGCTCCTGCAGCATCATCTAGTCCATGTGCATGGTTAGAAAACTTATTTGTGCAAAAACAAGCTGCAACCGTTGACCAGTCGCGTACTGCAAACAATGCCGCTGCTGCAATTGAACAAATGGTAAATAGCGGTGCTGCAAGCCGTGGCCAGTTTGGTCAAATTACCCCTGCATCGGCAGCGCCTGTTGTTGTCGTAGACAATAATGCTTACCTTGCGCCTTCTTCTGTTGTGCACAAACAAGAACGTGACAGCCATTCAGAAAAAGCTGACCGTGAAGAAAAACGTCACAACAAAAAGCGTACTAAGCATAAAGAACCACGTGAACAAGAAGCTCAACCGCATCAAGTTCATGAAGAAGTGTTACAACCTTCACGTCAAGATCGTCAAGAGCAGCGCAATAACGAAGCACGTCAAAACGAACGCCAAGAGCAACGTTCTGAACGTCAAGAACCGCGCCAAGACAACCGTCAAGACCAACGTGAAAACCGTCGTAACTCACGCCGTCAACATAACAATGAACAAGTACAGCACGATGTTCAAAACAATGAACAACCGCAGTCTGTTCCACGTCGTGACCGCAACAACCAACAACGTCCAAATCGCCCAAATCGCCACCGCGATCAAAGCGTATTGAACGAGCAAGCGATTGCTCAGGAAGTTGCAACTGAGCAACAACCTGAAAACCGCAATCAACGTCAACCTAAAGTTGAAGTTGTTAATGCACCACGTCAAGACGTGATGCCAACAGCACTTGTAGTAAATGTTGATCAAGCTCAAAGCGAAATCGTAGCGCTAAATACTGCCCCAGCAGTTGAAAAAACTGTAGAAACCCCAGTAGTCCAAAAAGCCGCTGTCGTTGAAGCAGAAAAAGTGGAAAAACCTGCGACTGAAACAAAAGAAGCAGCGCATAAACCACAGCATGCGCAGCAAAAACCGTCTCGTGCAAGCAATGACCCTCGTCAGCGTCGCCGTGAACAGCGTGAAGCTCGTGCTCAACAAGCACAGGCTCCGAAAATTTCGCCATCTCAAGTGCCGACACTAGGTCAATACACTATAAGCAGCTTGATTAAGCATGTATACGGCGAAGACTGCTCAGTACTGATTGAGCAATTTGGCTTAATTCCAACATTCAACCGTGCATTGCAAAAATTCACGGAAGAATATGCCGCAACTTTGACTGCACCTGCAGCTGAAACAGCTGTAGAGAAAAAGCCTGTCACTCGTGATGTTCAAGTTGCAAAAGCTGCACCTGAAGCTGAACCAGCGCCAATGTTGGATTTGACACCACCAAAGCCTGTGTCAGATAAACGTGTTGCTAATGACCCACGTGAGCGTCGTCGCCTTGCTAAACTTGCCGCTGAACAAGCGAAACAAGATCAAGCAAAAGCACATGCTGAGGTGGAAGCTACGCCTGTCGCAGACACTGCTATTGAGGCGCCTGTAGTTGCAGAAGCTAAAGCTGCTACAGTTGAAGCCAATGTATCCGACGTTGCAGGTCAAACTGAAGCACCTGAACACGTTCAAGCTGAAGTACCGACACCCGTTCAAGCTGAACTGGATGTGAGTGCGCAGCCTGAAAAGACGGAAGAAGTATCTGAAGCTCCTACTAAACCAGTAGAAGAAAAAGCTCAAGCCGTTGAAGCGGAAAAGAAAGTTGAGGTTCCTGTAGACGAAAACTCGGCCGCTGAAGGTGAAAAACCTGCACGCCCTCGTCGTCCTCGCGGTCGTCCACCGAAAAAAGCAAACACCGCAACTGAGCAGTAATTTGCTATTTTGCAGGTGAATAAAAAAATCCAGTCATTTCGGTGACTGGTTTTTTTTTGATACTTTTGTCAAATTAGGTTGATTGCACTAGATCGAAACGATTAAAAGACAATTGTAGAATTTGCTGCAAATTTCATTGCAAAGAAATAGACCGTATCGGATTACGAAAAATAAATAGGATTCACATGAGCCAAACTACACAACACGACCTTATTGGGATTGCTGATGTTGCAGCAAAAATTCCCGCGTTCATTAGCAAAGTACCCAACCTGTTGAGTGGTCTAAAGCAAGCCTATTTACGTACCCCAAATACTTCCGCAGGCTTGGGAATTGCATTTGAAAAAGCCGTAAAGCGTAATCCTAAAGGTTATGCGCTTTATTTTGAAGAGCAAAAATATACCTATAACGAACTCAATGAATGGGCCAATCAAATTGGTCACTATTACCTTGCACTCGGTGCAAAAAAAAGGTGATGTGATTGCGGTGATGATCGAAAACCGATCTGAACTCGTGGCAACCATCGTGGCTTTAGCCAAAATTGGCGTCACCAGTGCCTTGGTAAACACCTCACAAGTCGGTAAAGTCCTGACACACAGCATCAACTTAGTAAACCCAATTGCGGTAATTGTGGGCGAAGAATGCCGTCAAGCTGTAGAAGAGATTCGTGGTGATCTCAGTGTAGCTGCAGATCGTTTACATTGGTTCGCAGATCAAGCCACTCGTGTAGATGCTGGTCAAGCACCTAAAGGCTTCTTAAACCTTGCAGAAGCGATTGATAAATTTCCAAAGTTCAACACACCCACCACTGCAAGTGTAAAAGGCAAAGACGGCCTATTTTATATCTACACCTCTGGGACAACAGGCTTACCTAAAGCGGTGATTTTCACCAACAGCCGTTGGACTTTGGCTTATGGAACTTATGGTCACGTTCTCAATCTAAATAAAGATGATGTGATGTACGTAACTTTGCCGCTCTATCACGCTACAGGCACTGTGGTTTGTTGGTGTGGGGTGATTGCAGGTAGCGCCACCCTTGCCCTTCGTCGCAAGTTTTCAACCTCATCGTTTTGGAAAGATGTACAAAAATTTGATGCATCAGCCATTGGCTATGTGGGCGAGCTTTGCCGCTATTTGATGGATGCTCCACATTCAGACCTTGAAAAAGGCCATCGTGTGAAAAAAATGATTGGTAACGGCATGCGACCAAACATTTGGGATAAGTTTAAAGAACGCTTTGGGGTCGAAGAAGTCCTTGAACTCTATGCTTCAAGTGAAGGCAACGTCGGCTTTAGTAATGTGTTTAACTTCGACAATACCGTTGGTTTTTCACCAACGCCTTATGCGATTATTCAGTTTGATAAAGAAAAAAATGAAGCTGTACATGATGCTAAAGGTCGCTGCATTAAAGTCAAAAAAGGTGAAGTCGGCTTACTCATCGGTAAAATTACCCGTCGCTCACCTTTTGATGGCTATACCGACACGGAAAAAAACAAATCCGTTATTATGAAAGATGTATTTAAGCATGGTGATTCATACTTCAACACTGGTGACTTGGTTCGTGACATTGGCTTCCGCCATGCACAATTTGTCGACCGTCTAGGTGATACTTTCCGCTGGAAAGGTGAAAACGTTTCAACCACTGAAGTTGAAAACATGGTGAGTGAGTACGATAAAATTGCTGAAGCTGTGGTTTATGGCGTAGAAATTCCAGATACCAATGGCCGTGCAGGTATGGCTGCCATCACGCTCACCGATGGTGCCGAACTCAACGAACAAGATTGTAGTGAAATGGTTCTGCAATTTAAAAAATGCTTACCAGCTTATGCCGTGCCAGTATTTTTACGTGTACAGAAAAAAGTCGAAACCACAGGCACATTTAAATACCAAAAAAACAAGCTGAAAGAACAAGCTTTTGATCCTAAGCAAACTGATGAACGTTTATTGGTATTGCTGCCAAATGCAACTGCTTACTGTGATTTAACTCCTGAAATTTATGCCAATATTCAGGCATATAAATACCGTTTTTAAGCAAATAGCGCTCATTTTAGCGACAGATATCCGCTAAAATGAGCTACTTTGTTGTATTTATAATCAAACACAAGCAAGTTTATGAATTTTTACTTGCGCTTGAAGCAGATCTTGCTACAATACGCACCATCAAGCGAAAT